>JAXMMN010000672.1:0-3706 GCA_034366485.1 Bdellovibrionales bacterium | reverse complement strand
AAAACCTGCCAACATTATGATCACACATGATGGTGTCGCGAAAATTATCGACTTCGGAATTGCAAAACCGAGTTCGCTTGCCACTGGCGACATCGATTCCACCGAACGTGGTTTTAAAACCAAAACTGGAATGATCATTGGTACAGTTAACTACCTCGCGCCAGAAACGCTTCTTGGGGCGCAGGCTACAATTCAAACGGATCTCTACGCAGTTGGATTGATCGTATGGGAAATAATTAACGGAGCGACTCCCTTCAAAACACCGTCGCTTGCAGAAACTATGCGCCGGGTTTCCGAAGAGTCTCTCACTTGGTCTGACGCAACTGTTGATATCGCACCTCCTGGATTCATAAAGCTGATCAACCAGGTGACTGCGAAAGATCCAGCGAAGCGACCCTCTTCAGCCGCTGAGCTCGTACAAAAACTTTTAAAAATCCGAGCCGATGCCCAGTGGCCGAGTCTTCTCAATCGTAAATCTCGCCTCGATTTGAATGTCAGCTGGTCTACTGATCTGCTTAAAAAACTTAAAGGTCATTCGATAGCTGATGAAGATCTCATCTTCATTCTTCAAGGTGTTGAAGACCATTTGATTACCGAAAAAGATCTTCGTTTGAAGTCTGGACAACCGATTGATGTCGAAGAGAGTGTCATTTCTCAGACTCTAAATGCCTTCAAGAGTGCGAGATACGAAGCCGCGATGGCGCGGCAGGCTCGCCTAAAAACCGAAATGCTCGCGGCTCAAGCGAATCCGACGATTGCGACCGAACGCGTGGCCGCGCGGACAAAATCTCAACCAAGCTTGGCAATGGGAACACCTCCGCCAGTGGCTGCACCTATCGATAAGAGCATTATCAGCGGCCGCATACGTGCTGGCAATGCCACTCAATCTCGTAAAACCGAGGCTTTAGAAAACAGTGGAAGCACGACAATTCTCAACCGAATAGTTATGGGTACAGCCGTCATTGGGATCACGGCTGGAATCTTTTTCTACTCCACACATAAGTTTCGCGAAACAATTGGTGACCGCGGTCCAACGCACGATGGTTCAGCAGTTGTTATTGCGCCACCAACTGAAAATCGCGTGAATGAAATCTTGCGCGCATTTTCGGGCCTAAAGCCCGGCCTGCGCCTAATCTACGACGAGCAAATTACCGAGGCCAACGGAGTTGCAAAAGAAAATCAAGAACGCCGCGATTTGGTGGCCATCGAGAATGGACGACTTCGCTGGACGGTCAACGAGAAAAGTCAAATTTCGACTTCCGTTCTCGCACTTCCGTTGGACGTATTTTTTAATCCGATCAATCGTGACGGAAGCTCTAACGCGACTGAAATTTCAAATTTCGTTCGACCCGAAAAACTAGAAGCCGGCCAAACAATTCAATGGACCGTCAAAGACACAAATACAAACAATGTCGAAAACAGTGCCTGCCGTCCAATTTCTGCAAGTACGACTAACTTTCTCGGAATCGATCAAAAGATCTGGCGCATTGAGTGCGACCGAGAAGCCATCAATTCAAATGGCGTACTCACGCACCGGACAAAAGAGCTTTATGGATTTGCTAGCGGGTCCGGCTTTTTGACGACCTACGAAATCCAAATCGAAGAATTTAAAACAGATACAACAGCAGCACGTAAGTTCAAGCGAACTGGAACCCTCAACACAAGGTTTTCAACCTTCAAAAATTAAATCGGAGCCAGCCCATGCTTCACATCCTGCTGTTCCTAACGATCGCACTGACAGGCACCTACAGCCAAACTTCAAAAGCCAACACTGCTTGCACCTTTGAATCTAAGCTTAAACCACTCTGCGAAGAAATTGAATCACTGGACAAATCCCAAGCAGACGACCTGCCGCGAACTTGGCGCGGATCTCAGCTGCCAAGTTTAAACACGTTAAAAAGCCAGGTGGCAGATTTCGAAAAGCGTCCCGCGAAAGGCAAACTAACGCCTGAGGAAAAGAAAAAGTATTCGGCGGCCCTTGAAAAAGCCAAAACTCACGCCGAACGAGTTCTTCTCCTTGGACCTGATCGCCAGACACTTCGCCTTGAAAGCGAACTCACGTCTGCGGAAAAGGCCACACTCGACCGCGTACGCAAAATCAAACTCAGCAATTTGGAAAATCCACTTCACGCCATGGTGTGTACGGACGAAGGCTATATCGGACACGCCGTCACCTCACCCGACATCATTGTCTGCCCGATTCTAAATGGATATTCCGAGGCCACTTTGGTGCACGCCATTGGTACGTTCATCGGCCGAGGACTTACTGAATGTGCCTCAACTCTCCCGAAAGCGATGGGTGGAACCATGGATCCAATTCCGTGGAACGAGCACCCCTTTAAAACCTGCACCGGCCCGGACTGTTCGAGCCTACAGCAGTGCTTAAGAAGCGGTGCTGAGGGACAAATACGCGAGACCTCAAGTGCCTCAATCGACTTCGAATCCGAACTCGCTAAGAAAAGTATCGCGACCATTCAAAGACTCAACTCTGGCCCAGGAAAAAACCCTCCTAGCGCCGATCAACTTAAAGATATGCTTAAACCAATGATTAAGTCCCACCCGTCTTGTTTCCATCAGTACAATGGAAGCCAAGAGGATTCTGGGATGTCTTATTGGTTTGGTGCGGAAGTAGCCGCAAGCTATGCTTCGGAAGAAGAAAAAGCAGGCCGCGCAGTCGATCGAGAAGGTGTCATCGCCTACTTTGCCGATGACGCTTGCCGTTTTCATAAGCTTAAAGACATTCGAGCGGTGAATGGTCACCCGACTCACGGCGCACGTTTCGAAAAAGCGATGTTACGAAGCACAAGCTTTCGATCCATGCTCGGCTGCACAAAACCGCCGTCTGAGCCGGTCGACTGCCATATCAAAAAACCAAGTCTTAAAAACGAAAAACCCGCTCACGACGGAACGGGTTTTCCAACAAAATCACACGAAACTGCTCAATAGAAGCCTAAGGCTCTATTACGCTGCTTTCATCGCAAGCAACCAGTTTGCTACAGAATCAAGGATCAACAAGAACTGCGAAAGCTCTTGGTAAGCGTCCACGTCGTCAGCCAAAAGCTTTTCGACGTATTCTTTTAGACCGTCGTCGCCATTGTTGAATCGGCGGTAGTCGGGATTCATTACAACCGACGCTTTGATTTCAAAGCCCGTGCGTGATGCAGAAACCGAAAGTTCGATCGATTTGAATTCTTCTTCATTGAGTGGTTTTGAAGCAGGAAGCTGAGCCAAATCAAGCGAAGCAGAAAGAGTCATTTTGATCGACTCGATGTCGCCGTTTGCATCAACTTTCTTCTCTGTGATTTTCGCATCGACTTTTGCTGCAGGTCCGTATTCCGCCGCCTGCTCGCCAGCCATTTCAATCGCCATTTTGTCGAGTTCTTCTGCTAGCTCGTTAACAACCTTTTGACCGAGAGCTTTTACAACGTCGAACTTCAATCCAACATCGAGATTGGCAGTTGGATTTTTTCCATCACCGTAGGCGTATTGCGCCGATTTCAAATCAAGAACGACTTCGTTGTCCGCTGTTGTTTTTTTGTAAAATGCTTTTACGCCGAAGTCAGTCGCACGCACAGCATCTACTGCAAGTGATGTAAACTCGAGGCTCATCTCGCTGTTAGCTGTGTTGAATGGAGCCGTAAGTGCGGCTACTTTTTGATTAACTTCTTGAACTGTGAAAACCGCAGCAACTGCAGCTGTTGCTAGG
>JAXMMN010000671.1:0-2815 GCA_034366485.1 Bdellovibrionales bacterium | reverse complement strand
GGGTGGCGTGTAGCCGGGCTGCCTCGTGATGACGATGTGAAAGCGCCCCGGAAGGAGACCAGGAAAGGATTCCAAAGTCTTTCGACCCATGATCATCACTTTCCCAGTCGTCATCTTTCGAAAATAGCGCATGTCTTCTGGAATTCTCCAGGGAAGATCGCCATCGCGACCGATCACCCGATTGAGCGCCATAGCGGCGATCGCCGACAAAACCATTTAAACGGCAACTTCTGCTTTGATCGCGGGGTGCGGATCATAGCCGACAAGTTCAAAATCTTCATACTTGAAGTCAAAAAGCGATTTCACGTCGGGATTCATTTTCATTGTCGGCATCGGGCGTGGCTCACGCGTTAACTGAAGCCGAGTCTGTTCGAGGTGATTGGAATATAAATGGGCATCACCCAAAGTGTGAATAAATTCACCCGGCTTTAAGCCAGTCACCTGCGCCATCATCATGCACAAAAGCGCGTAGCTTGCGATGTTGAAGGGCACACCCAAAAACACATCAGCACTTCGCTGATACATCTGCAGCGAAAGCTTCCCGTCGGCCGCATAGAATTGAAAGAACGCATGACAAGGTGGTAGCGCCATTTTGTCGACGTCACCAGGGTTAAACGCAACCACGAGGTGTCTGCGTGAATCGGGATTTTTCTTTATCGACTCGATGACGTTTGAAATTTGATCGATCGTTCGTCCATCCGCCGTTTCCCAGGAGCGCCACTGTTTACCGTACACGGGGCCCAGGTTGCCGTTTTCATCCGCCCACTCATCCCAAATCGAAACTTTATTGTCTTTCAGATACTGAATGTTCGTTTCGCCTTTCAAGAACCAAAGAAGTTCGTGAATGATCGAACGCGTGTGACACTTTTTTGTGGTGAGAAGTGGAAAGCCTTCGGAAAGATCAAAGCGCATTTGATGGCCGAACACGCTGATCGTTCCAGTGCCGGTGCGATCGGACTTCGCGGTGCCTTCATTCAAAATTCGGCGCATGAGTTCGAAGTAAACATGGTCGGCATGTTTGGGGTTCAGTGGAGCTTTCACCGAGCCAGCGATGGGATTGGTTTCAAGGTTCATGCTTTTACCCTCCTAGTTATGACTAGCCACTCAAGCCCAAACTTGAGTGGCGATCAATCTCTTGAAAGGCAAAACTCGTCCTCTGGCGTGCGGTGCCTAACGCACCCAGCCGACGACGCGGAATGTTTCGAGCAGAATCGGATCTTGGTCGGGCTCAAACTCCGCGCGTTCGTAAATGTTCACGTCGATCGTCACCAAGGTTCGATCCGCATGCTGCGCAACAATGCGGAAGCTGTGTCGTTGGTCGAAACCGCCAAAACCATTTGGGACTTGGAAGAGCGTGTACATTTGAACATCCGCTTGCACGACATCGACTTTGAGGGGGGCGGCAACTGGGTAACGAGATCGAAAGTCACGATCGAGGAAGTCTTTGATTTCTTTGGCGATCGGCATACGCGCCGTAAGTTTCGAAGGGACCTTCAGCGAGGGGCTCAGCAGTGAAGCAGAAAGTGCGGACGCTTCGCTGGTCGTCACGAAAGAGCCCGTCGTTATTAAACCGGTGAACGCCATGGCCACTAAGAGTTTCTGAATCATAATTCCTCCTCTGGTGAGTCATGCTACCCACGCTGCTGCTTATCCATGCAACTGTTTCTTTGAATTCAGGTCCGAGCGCACTGCATCAATCCTGAAATTGCGGCAAGGAGTTGAGTAGAGCCTTCTCTATGGAAATCAAAGACCCGATTCATGGCTCGATCGAACTCAGCGACACAGAAGAAGCGATCCTCGAAACCCGCGAGTTCCAACGCCTGCGTCAGATCAAGCAATTGGGTTTCGCTGAATACAGCTTTCCGGGCGCATCGCACTCCCGCTTCCTGCACTCTTTGGGCGTTATGCATCTCGCCGGTCGGGCTTTTGATTCGATCTTTCGATCTTTTAAATTTTCCAATGAGGCCGCACGAAACAGACTGCGAAGAGTTGTTCGTCTGGGCGCATTGCTTCACGACATTGGGCACGGTCCGCTTTCGCATACGACCGAAGAAGTTATGCCGAAAGTGGGCGAGTTAAAAATCAAAGCCTACTCGGCCCGCGAAAAAGGTTCGGCGATCGACAACGATCGAAAAGCGACTCACGAAGACTACACAATTAAGATGGTCACGGATTCTGATCTTGCGGTTTGCCTTGGGAAATCTTCGAAAGACATCACAGGGCTGCATGTCGCCTGTCTGATCGATCGCGGACTGCGTGCGCCCGACGATTTCTTTATTGATCAGGGACTCGATTTTCGCCCAATCCTTTCGCAAGTGGTTTCGAGTGAAATGGATGTCGATCGCATGGACTATCTCGAACGCGATGCTTACTTCTGCGGAACTAATTATGGCCGCGTGGAACTTGAATGGTTGATCGGAAATCTCACGTTTCACGAAACTCGCGGCAAAATGCATCTTGCACTCAATCGGCGTGCACTTTACACCTTCGATGATTTTTTGATTTCACGACATCACATGTATTTGATGGTTTATTTCCATCACAAGAGCATCATTTTCGAAGAGATGCTTCAGCGATATTTGCATTCGAGTGACTGTAAATACCACCTTCCTGCGGCAATTCCGGAATACCTTCGCTGTTCAGACTATTCTCTTTACGAACATATGGCGGAACAGAAAAATGAATGGGCAAAACGAATTGCTGATCGTCGCCCTTACCGAATGTTGACCGAAATACATGCAACGGAAAAAACCGCGCGACCGAGAAAAATTTGTGAAGCGCTGGAGAGCGAAGGAATTCTAACCATTCAGTCTGG
>JAXMMN010000670.1:0-1595 GCA_034366485.1 Bdellovibrionales bacterium | reverse complement strand
CCTTGAGGATCTTGAAAGTCAGGGAGAATCGAAAGTCCCTGAATTTAACTATCAAGGAAAAGCCGTCACTCAATGGCCACAACAGTTTCACGGGTTCATCAGAAGCGAAACTCGTGGTTTCACAGGGGCCATTCAGTTTCTCTTCGCCGACGAGGATTCGAAAGAACCGCCAATTCCGTTTTCACTTTTCGAAAAGTACTACGAGGAAGAATCCGCCGCCTGAGACGGGTCTTGGTTAATGATTGATATTCTGCAATAATATAAGAGATGAAAATTCTCGTTTTGATATGGGGGTGGGTTGTCTTCACCCCCGTCTTAGCGCCGATCTTCGCCCTCCCCGTTTTGTATGCGGTGGGAAAGGTATTACGCTTTTTACTTCGCCGGGTGAATATCGCCATCATCTTTCTGCTCCTCAGTGGCGTTCTTGGGGGGATCACTTATTTCAACGCACAAAATGGGCTTCAGTACTATTTTGATTTCCTCGGGCGACGTGGCGTCGAAACGTCCGCAACAGTGATCAACGTCT
The DNA here is from genome assembly GCA_034366485.1 of Bdellovibrionales bacterium. Taxonomy (GTDB): domain Bacteria; phylum Bdellovibrionota; class Bdellovibrionia; order Bdellovibrionales; family JAMPXM01. Next base: position 1,069 of record JAXMMN010000670.1, on the reverse strand, counting down.
TGAAGCAAAGCAATCTCTTCGGTAACGAATCGCCCGTCATAGTGACCGTAGAATTTCAAAACTCAATCGGAGAACGACAGAGTGTGGCTGTTTCGCTAAGTGAACCGCGCCTGTATCCTCACGGAGCAAAGCTGAATTTGGTTCCCGAACTGGGCGACGAAATGCGTATTCGGTACTTTCCTCAAGTCGAATCGGGGCTTGTCATCAACACTGATCCAAAGCTGAGCTCCTTTGGTCAGAAAGTGGAATGCATTCAACTAAAATCTGATCTGAAAATCGCCCAGATTCGCATGAACTTTGAGATGCCCCCGGCTCGACCGGCCGTTGACGGATACAAAGTGGCGATCCAACGCTTGCTAAACACCAACTGCCTCGATCTCAATGACCGCAATCACTATCGCGGTGTCCTTTCTGGCCTGGAATAGCGTCTTTTCCTCGACGTTCGTCGAAGATTTCTAGGTCCTTCGTCCAGAAAATCTCATTACGAGAATCATTTCCTAAAGCCTCATCTTGAGACACCGAAAAGAGATATAGGAAAGCAAGAACCCGAGGTCGATACCAGAAAGGTGTTGATCCCGCAGATCAAGGACGATCGGCGGAACTTCAAGGAGGAGGACGTATGGGTCTGCGGATCAATACCAATGTAGCCTCACTTAACGCCCAACGAAATTTGTTGGGGACTAAGTGGGGACTGGACAAGAGCCTTGAGCGCTTGTCATCAGGTTACCGCATCAATCGCGCCGGCGACGACGCCGCGGGATTGGCAATCAGTGAAAACTTGAGAGCGCAAGTACGCGGTCTCAAACAAGCATCGCGAAACGCACAAGATGGTGTGTCGCTCGTTCAGGTCGCAGAAGGCGGCTTAAACGAAGTGAGCTCAATCTTGATTCGTCTCCGAGAACTTGCGGTACAAGCCGCATCAGACACGATCGGTCCCGTGGAACGTCAGTTCCTAAACGTGGAATACGATCAGCTGGTCTCGGAAATCGATCGTATTGCGGATGCCACCGAATTTAACGGCACTCAGCTGTTAAGCGGTACCGGTTCGGTTCTCGACTTCCAAGTCGGA
>JAXMMN010000669.1:0-1625 GCA_034366485.1 Bdellovibrionales bacterium | reverse complement strand
CGACTTGCTCGACTCGTCTAGTTTTTTCCAGTCGAACAGGGTGACATAGAAAACACCTTCCGTTCCGCTGTGAATTTTTTCGTCGTCATCATCAATATAGACTAAGTGACTCTTGCCGAAAAAATCTGAAAGCTTTTGACCGCCGTCTGCCACGTTTCACCTTCTTATTGATTTTTAGCACTTTAGTTATCTGAACATTATTTGCATCTCGGTTTGAAAACACAAGAGAGGCCAAGAGTCCCGCGTTTAGGAATCAATCGAGATGACCGTCGCCATTCGTGTCGTATTCAATTTTAAGTGGGAAAATTGGATGGGTAACTCTGTAACGAGCTAACCCATCGTAATCAATGGAAAATCAAAACCCATGTTACCAAAAGTTACCAGCCTAGCTCTTTCGACGCAACTGCACGACGTTGTCTGATTTCGCAGCAACACCAGGTACTTGGATGTTGAGCTCTTCTGTTGCTCCTTCGATGTCTTTCCCTGACAGCCGTAAATAGCCTTGTGTTGTCTTGAGGGAAGAGTGACCGACGATCGCCATCACTTTAGATAGCGGAACGCCGTTGTTGAGCATCTGCGTAATAAACGTCGCTCGAAGGTCGTGAAATTTGACTGGTGTAATGCCGATTTCAAGGCAGAAACTTTTAAGGACCTTGGCTTGGTCTCCTTGGTCCCACTCCCACAGGCGTGGAAGTACGAACTCGGAGTCCTTGCTAAAGTCTGTTTTCAGCTCGCCTAGAAACCTTCGGCATTCTTTTGATATCGGACAAATCCGGGACTTCGCAGTTTTAGTCGCTCCTTCGCCATTTAACTTCGTCCATGCCTTACTGATGCTGATCTTGCCGGTGACGAGATCAACATCAGACCAGCGTAGACTGTAAAGCTCACCGGACCGCATTCCTGTCAGGAGTGCGAAAGCCCAGTGCGGAAAGAATCGGTGCTCGGCTTTGCGCGCCTCGATCAATAGGATCTCAACCTCGTTTCGGTTGAGGACTCCTTGATTGGCGTCGGCGCAGCGAACTCGAATTCCGACGGCGGGATTCCTTACGATCACGCCTTCTTCAATCGCGAGATTGAAAACGCGCTTTACGATCTTTAGTAACCCGCGCTGCGTGTAACTCGAAGTTTCCTTGCAGCCCTCGAAGATCGCATGGTGCACGTCGCTCGGCTTGATCTCACTTAAGAATTTCTCGTCCCAAACCGGGTTGAACCATTTGTTCAAACAGTGTTTGTAGTTGTGAAATGTCGAATGGCGATATTCGACCCTGTATCTTTCGAGGATGTGTTCTACCCAAGCCTTCCAGGTCACGTTGGTTTTGTGACCCTCAAGATTCATTTTCATCTCGAGCTCGGCTTTTTTTGCTTCGCGCTCGGTTGAAAATCTCTTTCGGCTGGCGACCTGTTTCCCGGATTTGTCTCGAACTTTTATGAAGACTTCGAACGCAAGTTTTCCGTCGATCATTTTTTTCGTAATTGTCATGAACTACTCCTGTTTCTCTCCACGCGATTCGCGCGGAATGGACCGGAGATAATTCAGATTGAAACGCAGATGATTGCGGTCGTACCGACACTCAATTTGGCCTCGGCATTTTCTGATGCGAAGGGCATTGGGACTAATCCCGAGA
>JAXMMN010000668.1:0-3398 GCA_034366485.1 Bdellovibrionales bacterium | reverse complement strand
TGAAGTATTTCGCGATCGTGTTGTGTTGCTGAGTAAAGTAGACCGCACTTGCGAACCCAGTTGCCGCGATGACAAATGGCTTTAATTCGTAAACGAGGCTTTCGAGGACTTCCTTGCGTGTGTACTGCTTCTTGATGACTCGTACTTGTGGTGTTTTTTTTGTCGCCATAATTTCCTCCGTGCTCGGTTCTACTGACTATCTCTGCGACACAACGGACCACTTGGCAGAGCTGCTTGTTAACTGAGATCAGTTTAACTAGCTAATTCCTTGAATGGAATAGGAGGTATCGTAATGGGACGCTAGGAAATCGCTGGCTGCGAAATCCCTGTATGATCTTTTGACAGGTGTTAAAAACCTCACACCCAGTGACGATGCCTGTTGTTCCTAACGGTTTTTTTCCGATTAAATCGCAAGCGGAATTTTTTCTCAATGAGTGACAGATCTGGGCACTTCAGACGACGCGAATGGGCTTCCGTGCGTTCTGAAATGTTCGAAACAGCACTCAAAAGACGATCATTTCGTTTTCGACCATGAAAATTTGGGCACTCGCATTGCTCTTCATCTGTCGTCGATGCCGGAAATTTTAAGTGGCACGAGGAGTCCTTATGCGATCACTCACATCGAAATCAGCGAAACACCGGTTCAATTCGGCTCCTCGCTTGTACGTTCAGGCGATCTTCGCCCTTGCGGCGGCGCTCGCTTTAACGACGGCGTGTTCGAAACAAGATGGCGCGCAGCCAAATGCTGGCTCTGCACCAGCAAAGGCGGCGGCTGGTGCGGCGAAGCCGTCACCAACTCCTTCTGAATTAGACAAAGCATCAGGACAATCGGCTGCATCACACAAGAGAGGCGAAGACCTCGGAACGACGAATGTCGGTCAAGTGCGAGAGCAAGAGCCGGATCCAGGTGCCATCACGGAACAAGCAGACCCTGCCAGTTTGACGGCGAAGATTCAGCGGATGGATCCGCGAGTTGAATCGGTTGTCTATTATGATCCGTCTGGCCAATCTCCTGATCAGATTTTTGCCAAAAAGGCAGCGATCGATCATGCTGGCGCGTTCTTGGGTGAGAAAGTCGCAAGCGATATTCGCTCGGGCTCGGGCGAAACACTTTTCTACACTGGAGCAGGTCAAGACACTCTACGAGAGCAGCTCTATGTCTTGGTGAACAACCAAGAAGCGATGCTCGATTCGCAAGCTCGTGCAGAAAACAAAGCACTTGCTCAATCGATTCAGCTCTCGTCCTTCGAAGTCGATTGGGCTTCGCGCCGTGGAAAGCTGGCGTTCAAATATTTGCGAAATGGAAACAAGGCGCAAGTCGAAATGGAAGGAGCGGTTGACGATGTCATGCAGTACACAGTCGGCTCTATCAATCGCGAACCATTCATTATGGCGGATGTCGCCTGCATGGATCTCTCAGGTGGCTGCAAAACAGTTCACATCAAAGTTCAAGATGCATCCAGCGGACAGATTCGCACCGCTCACATGATTGCACGTCACACAAGCGCAAGCCTCTACATCGAAGGCAACGCTCCTGGTGTGTCGAACAATCCAGAGTACGATCGGTTAATGTCGATTCTCCTAAATACGACGAAAAATCCAGCGGGACACAACGTCGTAAACAAACTGACTTTGACCACTTCGGAAACAATCGGAGGGGCTTCTAACTTCGCAATCACGATGAACATGAACCTTCTTGATAAGTGGGGCCGCATGGTTCCCGACCTTGTGCAAGTCACGGGTCCATTGGCGAAACCTAAATCAAGCGATCAGCCAAATGTTGGCATCACGGTTTCTCCGGCGATCACGGTCATCAATGGCGAAGTTGTTCCAGTTGAAGGACGATTGGTCGATGTGATTCGCGACGCACGCCTTTTGAAGAACGATGGACGCGGAAATCTTCAAGTCGAATTGACGATCCGCAGTGCAACGGCAGACGCGTTGGTTGACCGAATTGTTCTCACAGTCGCACGCATCCACACGCCAACAACTCAACTTCGCCTCCCTATGAACTAATCGCGAAAAACTAACGCATGGTACAAACAAGATTGCCTGCGCGACGCTTCCAAGCTCGCGCAACCTCTTGTCAATCATTGGACTCGGTGGAAGCCTCAAGGCATGGAATACACCGACATCTCGCCCACCACATCTCCGGCTACTTCGAACCTGACGACCGACCCCGCGTCGCCGCAGATACAGAAGGCGAAAGCTAAACCAGAGGTTAAGCCAGCGACGACAGTCGACAGGGGTGCCCCGGCACTTGGAACCTACACAGATTTTCGTCAATACCTAAAAGACGTGTACCAGTATCGCCGGAAAACAGAGAGCACCGGAATGCGCCAGTACTCTTATTCGGCGTTTTCGGCAGCAGCTGATATTAAGTCGCCTAACTACTTGAAACTGATCATCGAGGGTCGCAGAAATCTTTCGGACGACATGATCGTGCGTTTTGCCAAAGCACTTCGTTTGCACAAAACAGAAGCTGAAGAGTTCCGTGCATTGGTCCACTATGGGCAGGAAACCGAGCCCATCCAGCGCAATCAATATCTCAAAGATCTTGCCGATCTACGCGCACGCCGCGCATTCGCGAGCGGAGAGATCAATCAGGAGGCCTGGGATAAAGTTCCGGGTTGGATGGGTTGGGTACTCTACGCCATGTCGGAACAGTACGGAGTCAGCTTCGACCCAGACGAGCTTTATCGTCTGGTCCGAGCGAAGACTTCGCCGGAAGATATTCGCGGTGAGCTTAAGCGCCTGATGGATAACGGCGACTTAAAAACGGAAGATGGTAAAGTCACAAAAGGCCGGGATCTGATCGAATCGCCGCAGGAACTTCCAGTCGAAATGATTCGCAAACTTCAGGCCGAGCTGATTTACCTAGGCATCGAATCGCTCTTCAAGGACTCACCTAAAGATCGCGAATTCGGCGCTCTGACGATGGCAATGACGCAAGCAGAATTTGAGCAGGTCAGATTCGAATTGAGACAGCTTCGAAAGCGAATTCAAAAAGATCTCATGGTCAAACGCCAAACCTCGAAGGGCGAGCGTGTTTACCAGATCAATATCCAGCTGTTTCCAGTAACTGATAAAGTTGAAGGTGGTCAGGCATGAAGCTTTATTTTGCACCAGGGGCGTGTTCATTCGCCGTACATTCGACAATTAACGAGCTCGGTTTGACCTGCGAAGTGATTCGCGTCGACCTGGCAAAAAAGAAAACTTTCGATGATCAAGATTTTCTAAAAATTAATCCAAAAGGATACGTGCCCGCGCTTCAGCTGCCAAATGGACAGACGATGACGGAAGTTGCTCCGATCCTGCAGTTTTTGGCCGATCAAAAGCCAGATACAGCGTTGATGCCTAAAGCGGGGACCCCCGAGAGGTACGAAATGCTCGAACTC
>JAXMMN010000667.1:0-7747 GCA_034366485.1 Bdellovibrionales bacterium | reverse complement strand
TGTAATGCAAAACCGTGGGCAGTTTGAATTTTGTCTCAAAATGAAACAATGAGAAGTAAGAGACAATTGAATTGAATTGGAAAATAGAATTCTCAAAATGAGACGCTTACGATTCAGTCACAGGTCGCCAATTCTGCGCTCATGGGTTCAAAGCTATTTGCAGATTGGTGCGGAAGGGTCTTTTTCGCAGAGATACTTTTTGATTGCGGCATTTTCTTGTTTCAACGAATCGTTCTCGGATTGTAGCGTTTGCAGCTTTTCATCAGTCGAAGCGATCTGGCGTGTTTGTGAATCGTTGACTGATTTGACCCCAAGAACTTCCTGGTAAAGCTCTTGGATCGCCTTAATTATGGGCGAAATTAATTCTGTGTATCGAACGCTGTAGCTGTCAGATTCTTCGTTATGTGACACGATCACGTTTGGTGTAGCTTGGCCTTTCGCTTTTGCGATCGCGGCTTCCGCTTGTTGTGCGATAACGCCGTAGTGCTGGACGGTGCCGCGCTTTGGGTCTTTCCAAACCCAAGAAACGGGTTCGAGAGTATTGATGAAATCGAGCCCGAGATCTGAAGTTTTTATTTCCTTTTTCAATCGTACGTCAGAACTGACATCAGGTGCATTTGATAAGTAGATGTTGTTCCAACGAAGTGAACCCGAGCCAAGATTCTTTGTTGCAGTCGTGTCCGGTGCAATGTCGCCTGCCACTTGAAGCTTTGTTGTCGGAACTAGAACGCCGATGCCGATATTGCCGCCGTTGGGTTGAAACAAGAGATCTTTAGATGCACCGGCGATGTACGACTCCATTACACCATTTCCACTAGAATCAAGTGAAAGCCTGAAGCCCCGATAGTTGTTTGTATCCATCGCGTCGTCACCGATGACAAGCGCGAATGGTCCATTAAAGGTGCTTCCGCCAGTTTGCGTGATGCGAACAATGCCATCGGGTCCAGCTGTTGCCGAACCATTAACTTCAAGCGCGGTCTTGGGTCCGCTTGTACCAATTCCGACTTTGCCGGAAGAATTGATGACCATGCGATTGGCGACTTCGTTCGTACCAAAGTACATGGCGTTTGTTGAATGATTGTAACCCATCCATCCAGCTGGCATTGTCACGTTGTCTTGGTCGACGAATTGTACTTCGCCCATGCGAGTTCGATCAGTCATGATGGCCATGCCAGTGTAGGCGGAACTCCCAGTGTCCATGTTCTGAACCAGAATGCCATCATTTGTGTTCACGTCTCGTCGGACATGAAATTTGACAATGGGGTCGTCAGTTCCGATACCGACTTTGCCGGCGAAATAGTTTTTGTCGTTTACGCCGTGTTGATAAACGCCATAGCGGTTGGTGCCAGCAAGTGTATCGACATAAAGCCCGTAGGCATTAGTGATGCTACCGCCACCTGGCTTTGCTACGTCCGAATAAAGACCGTACGCATTGGTGATCGTGCCGGTGGAAGTGAGTTCAACGAGGGACTGTGTCCCGTAACCATTAACCAGTGTTCCTGGGCCTTCCAGCGTCGCTTTGTTCATAGATCCTCTCGCGATATTGGCTGTTGCCGTGCCGGCCAGTACTGCTGAGTGATTGAAGCTCGCATTGAGTTCTTCGTTGTTAAAATTAATGTCAGAATAAAGGAAGCTTCGAATACCATTCAAAGTCGCATCAGAATTCGCGCCGTTGTTCATGAACGTTGAAACATTCAAAGTATTGCCTGTGCCGGTCAAAACGTCCCATGGATTGGCTGTGACTTCCAGGCGCGAAGTCGGTGTTGAAGTTCCTATCCCAACATTTCCGCCATTGGTGATGGACATTCGGTTATTATAGTTGGTGTAGAAGTCTAAACCGTTTTGATTTCCGCCGCCATTTCGTTTCGACCCAATCGCCTCACCAGAATTTGTCAGGACGCCAAACTGAAGGGCGTTCGCGCTGGTGCCAGTGTTTGCTCCGCCAGAATCAACGAGCACGGTGCCCACTCCGCTGCCAGTTGGTGCGAAGAACTCCCATTCGCTAGCAGAGTTGTTCCATCGAAGCGCTTGACCATTTTGACCGGAACCAGGCGTTACAGACGGAAGGCGCTGATTCAATAGGTGCGTATCAACATAGGTTTTATTTGCTGCAGAATCACCGGCGATTGGCGGCGCTAGTCCTGTTAGCAGCCGAGTGCCGGCACCTGCGCCGTCAATGTCCCAATCTGCAGTAAGAGCCGCGGTGCCATCGCGTCGAACAAAGTTGGCTGCTGAAGTCGCGAGCGCTGCATCGACATATTGTTTCGTCGTTGAATGGAGATTCGCAGTTGGATCAGCAGATAGGGTTAGGACGCCGGTCATCGTATCACCGGATCGATTGACGGGAGTGTAGGTGAGCGCCGTCGTCACGTCGTTTGTTGAAAGCTGTGAATTCACCCAGGCGGAACCGTTGTAGCGAAACAAATCGCCCGTCGCAATCCCGGTCACTGTGACGGCGGTGCCCTTAATCTTGTCGACACTTGTGGCCGTGTTGCTTCCACTTACGTCGCCAGACAAGGTCGTCGCTCCACTTGAAATTGCCGCGTAGGCCGCGCCATTTTCTGAAATCATAAACTTGCCAGAGACTGAGTCGAAATAAAGACGCCCTTGACCAGAGGCTGAAACCGCAGGAGGAGCAGACAGGCCACGCACTGTCGTTGTCCCGCCAATATCAAGCTGTGTAGTGGGATCTGACACTCCAGCCCCAATCCGACCTTCAACAATCAAACTGTCTGCTGGCGCAGCAACTTGCGTGGAGTAGGTTGACCACGAAGTACCTACGGTCATGTTGCCGCGAACGTTGACCTTGGAACCAGTGTGTAAGGATGCGTTCTCGCCGCCAAAATTGATGTTTCCAGTAGGTCCGTCAAAATGCATTGTGCACTTTTCGGACGCTGTGCCATCGCGAAAACAAAATGCGGCGTCGCTGGCCATTCCGCCGTGTCCGCCAGAATCGCCATACGAATAGAAGCGCCATCCTTTGACGGTCGCATCGCCGTACTTCAAGCCCATGTTGGGTCGTTTGCTTAAGAGCGTGATCGCCGCTGGATTGTATGTCGCATCATGGGTAGAAACGATAATTTCCGCAGGCGTCGTCGTGTTGCTAGCGGGGATCGCCACATCAAGTAGCGCTCGTGGAGAGGTGTTACCAATACCGACATAACCACTGTGATCAACAGTCATTCGTGTTTGATAGGTCGTCGTTCCATTTGCGGTAGTTTGAAGTAGTATTTGTCCTCCGCCGTTGGTTGCCGAAAACGTTTCTGTTGCCACCACGGCGATTCTTCCAGCGAGATTAGCACCAGAGGAATGAAGTCCATTGGCCTGAATCGCGACAAGAGAGTCACCACTTTGAACGGCCGTCTGCGATCCTGCGACTCCACGTGAATTGTAAAAATCAAGAAGTGGAAAGCCTGCGTTCGCAGATCCCATATAGTTGGTCACGTACAGTCCCGGGTATCTTGCTGTTGAGGAATCTGTATTAGTAACCGCGACGGCCGTTGATTGATCTGTTTTTTGAAGCGTCAAAGTATCTGCAGGCGCTTGCGCGCCGATTCCGACGTTCCCAGTGTTGAAATAGATATTGCCGGCATTTGAGGTCCATTGTGAAGTCGTCGCTGGGTTGTAGTACTCCCACGCTCCGGAAGTTTGATTCCAGCGCAAAGAATATCCGTCTTGACCAACAGCTGGTGCAGCAGGCAGGTCGCGAGCGAGAAGTTTCGAATCAGCATACTGCTTCGTCGCTGCGTGAAGGGGGTTGGTCGGATCGGCTGACAAGGTCAACAAACCAGTCATCGTATCGCCAGCACGATTGACGGGTGTGTAAGTGAGAGCAGTTGTGACATCGCCAGCGACCAAACCGGAGTTGACCCACGCTGTTCCGTTGTAGCGAAGATAGTTGCCGGTGGCGATACCGGTCACGGTTACCGCAGTTCCCTTTATTTTGTCGACGCTAGTTGTGGATGCTGTTCCGCTAACATCGCCGCTAAAGGAAGTGGACGTAGAAAGCGGTGTCGTCCAAGCAAGGGTTCCGGAGGTGTCGGTCGTGACAAGTGTTTGTCCAGCAGCACCAACTGCAGCCGGAAATGTGAGGCTATAGTTCGATGTCACAGTCGTCGGCGCGTCGAGAGTCACATAGTTAGACCCAGAATCTCTCAGCCGAGAAGAGGCGACATTTACGTTCCCAGCCAGAAATCCGCCGGTTCCATCTCGGCGTACGATGGCCGTCGCTGTGTTAGTTTCAGTCGCCCCATTTGAAAGTAAAGTTGCCGCATGAATATTCGCTGCCGTAGACCCGCCAACACTTACGACAGTCGCCGCGGCAGCGCCCGGTCCCGAGGCCGTGACTTCGCCAGTGAGCGAAGTAATTGAGTTTGTGCCAGTGGAAAGAATTTGAGTCCCAACAGTGGTTTGAAACTTGAGAAGTTGGTCGCCGGAATCGTACCAAATAGAACCGGCCGAAGGAGTCGTTCCTGGAGCTCCGGCGATAATCGGCAGCTGTGCGCCTGTTGTTGAACTGCTTCTCATGTATACGGTGCTTGTGCCATCGACGACCGATTTCAAAGCGTCGAATCGTGTGGAGTTCGAAAATAGGTTTTCCAAATTTGCTTGCGATAGCACAACGCCGCTGGCGGTATTAACTTGTAAGAGGGCATCTTTGCGTACGCCTTGAATCGATTCAGCTCGTTCGGCAACGACGGCATTGGGGACTGAGTCAACGTTCAGATCAGGAGAAAGAGTCCGTTCGGTGCTTCCCAAGGTCGATGGCGCGATGATCATTCGAACATAGCGCCGATTGCCGCCAACCGCAGTAACTACGCAAGGGGTTCCGGTTGCGACCGATTTTCCTGTGACGGGAAGGAGGTTAGAAAAAACCTCCACCATTGTTCGGCCGGGATCTGTGACTGTGCGCTTTGTTGACCCAGTAGAAGAACCAACCTGCACAGAGAAGAAACCTTTCGAGGCAGCTGTGCTCGTAGATTGAGATTCCTCATACAGAATGCAGGACTTATCCTCGGAAAGAATTTGAATTCGAAATGCGATATTAGGATCGTTGAGGGGAGTGGTGCCGGCGGGATCAGAAAAAAGTTGCCCATCTAGCGAAAACGTTTGCGGAACATCGTTGGCAAATGTCGACGATGAAAAGCAAAAAATGATAAAACAAAGTGCCCCGAAAGCAACTTGAAATTTTCCGGACGGTGCAAGACGTGCCACTCCTATCTCATCGGAATGTAACAAAACTTTCTACATTGTATCGAAGTAGTTAAATGATGGCCGATCAAATCGGCACAACTAAGGTTCGCTTGGCGTATCAGATCGAGGCAATTTCGAAATTCACTTTACCTGTGGGCTATTACAATCATTTGAGTCGATACTTTGTGCTGACACTCAGTCCGTTGCGAACAACTAGGTCGTTTTGCAGAGCCCATTGCATCATGCTTTTGAAAGTTGAGGGCTTCATTCCCAATGCTTGGCGAGCTTCAATCGCTAAGAATTCGATCTCGGTAGTAAAGGTTTTTTGCAGTCTTGCCCAGTGGCTTCGAAACGGTGAGAGTGCTTCGCGATCAAGCGGTACACAGAAGGAAAATTGGCCAGAGCTTAGGGCACTGGACGACTTTTTCGGTAACAATTGTAGCTGAACGCCGTGGTTTTCCGATTTCAGATTCACTGGAATTCTTTGTGCTTTCAGCCACGCTCTCGTTCGACACAAAACTTGATGAACCCGCGAAGGCGATGTCCTGACATTAAATCGTTCGGTTGGATAGAGCTCCGAAAAGAGCGCGCCCACACTTGCCGGTCGATAGAAGTCTCGCAAAATAATGTCGAGTACTTGATGGACCTTTTTTCCTGGTTTAAGTCCCACCAGATTTCCAGCGGTGATATCGACGCAGGGGGCATCCCGGTTTCCGAGGATGTAGTAATTTGATTGTGGCCAGCATCCCGTTTCCTTGAACACCTTTTCTCTAAAAGCAGGGTAGGGCGTTCCAAAAATCAGATGTTCAATTCGATCGACATTGGGCAAATTATTTCGAACTTCAATTTTACAAAGATAAAGGTCAATTTCCCGAACTCGCTCCCAGAGACCACGTTGAATAGCTTCGCCGCGAACTTTTAGCATCGGCTCGAGTTGTCCAGTTTGGAGCCCGGTCAACACCGCTTGCCATATCGAAACATAGAAGGAGTCTACGTCGACTTGGTTTTCATCTATCAAATCAACTGCCTCTTTAAGTGCAAGCTGGGCCTCGCCAATGGCTTCGTTTTTAATGTGTAGTTCGGCTTTAAGTTCCAAAGAGTTTAGCCAGAGTCTTCTGTGCTGATCGCGTTTTGCATGTTCGATGTTCTGTTCGATTTGTTCTAGCGCCTCTTTTTTGTCGCCGGCCTGGACGAGCGCAGCGGAAAGATTCACGTTGCCAACCAATTTGGCATATGGGGCGAGGTCACCCGACAGGTACTTTTTTAGGTGTGGCAGAGCCTTGGAATAGTCCCATCGACTAAAATAGAAATGGGATCTAAAGAGGTCCGCTTCTGGAGCCTCAATGGGGTTTACTTTGTCGATCGTCCAGAAGGCCTCTTGCACCAAACCAATCCGAGAAAGCAATATCGCATACTCTGCAAGCTCTGATGAGTCTGCGGGTGCAGTCGCCAGCTTTCTCAACGGATGCACGATTGGACTGAGAATTCTTAGGCCTGTTTGATTGAGACCGGCACGTCGACACAAGCTCGCTATTGGCTTTCGATATTGTCTTGGAATTCGACTCGAGTTGACGGAAGCAAGCCGTGTTCGGAGAAGTTGGCCGCGTCCTGCTCGCAAGCCGTCCTCACATTCTTTGATCAGCGTATCGTATTTTCGCGAAGCAATGAGTGGTTTCATTTTCTAAAGCAGGGGATTTTGGCGGATACAGTTTCCCCGTTTTCCATATCGATTCGGATTGTTCCAAGCTGACCAGACAAAAGCGGAACTTCAAGGCGCCAATTTCGGTCAGAGCTAGTTTCACTTAGAAAATATTCGAAACCTGGATCGCAGCCGTCTTTAGGGCAGGCGTCTGCCGGATTTCGATTAAGTGGAATGTTGTCGCCTTCCTTTTGGCTGACCAACGAACCTGTATTGAGATCATAGACCCCGAGGAATGCCTTTCCTCGTACTGACGACGCTGGAGAAATAGTAGGGATTGTACCGGCGCCAGTTTGTAGACCACTGGGTGAAATTTTAACGTCCGCAAAAACGTGTAGGTCGCGACTTTTTTTATCAGCTTCACCACGGCAAAGAATAGTCGTTCGGTCGTCGAAGCCGTCGGTCACAAAAAGGTCAAAGGGCCGATCAGCACCTACTATATTGTTTGGGTTGTGATCCATAAATGCGAATCCATCAAGAGCAACAACTTCAGGCACGATGTCCTCACAATTTCTGCGAGTAAAAAAGGAGGTCTGCTGTGGAGTGCCAGCATTTTCTACCGTGATTCGTTCCAGAATTTTGTCAGGGCAAATTCCGGTTTCGTCCCACACGACGTATTGTGCAATTTTTCCGTCATAGCCGTTGCCGCCGTCCATCTTGCTAGATGTCGACGAACTTGTTCCGAAGCCTTCGGTCCAGGAGCAGTTTTGATATTGAACCAAAATCACAACTGAAACCAAGGTCAGTAAGATAATTCGGATAGCATTGTTGCTGAAACTGCTCTTCATGACTTCGCCCCCAGCTCCATTGTTATCTGGTTGCTGAACTCTAAGCGACATTTAAAAAGTCGAAGAC
>JAXMMN010000666.1:0-1167 GCA_034366485.1 Bdellovibrionales bacterium | reverse complement strand
AGGGCGAGGACACTCGATTTTCAATCAACGATCTTGCGTCTGCCAAACGCGATTCCCTGAATCCATCAGTCAAAACTGAAGTGTCACAGGTGTGACACTTGGCGCGCAAAAACGAAAACGGCGAATGAGCGACAACGTACTGAAGTCGTTGAGAAATTAGATCCGGCCGCCTACTGGCTCCGCACCTGATCGTTCCTGACCACTCCCCCTCTACGATTACATCTTGAGGTGAAGTGGTCAGGAACTGGTGAGTATCCAGTAGGCGGGAGGATGGAAATTTTTTGATATTATAATTATTAGGAGGAGGGGGGAAGGGGACGGGAAGAAGATCGACGCTAGCCTCGAAAGGCAATCGCGTCGAGGAGTCGAAATCAGAAAACCTTATCGAACTTGGATGAGTTTTCGAAAGTACAATGCTGGCGTTCCGGATTCGTCGTCTGTTGGCTTTACGCCCGGGACAGAAAAAATCTTTTCCGCAGTCTTCAACGACGGCGCATTGGTTACGTCGATCATTGCTTCCAAATAGAAGGATTCCATCTTGTGACCAAACTTCCGCTTTAAGTCTCCGAGTCCTTTGTTAACGGCCTCAACACTTAAACCCCGGCCGCGATGTTCCTCAGCGACGGCATATCCGACGCTAAAACAATCCAGATTGGCGACGCGCTCCTCTACGCCGAATATCGACAAGGCTTGCGCTTGGCGGTCTACAACTTTCGCATAGCTGAACCGGCTTCCGCTAGGCTGTTCGTCATAGAACGTCAGATAAGAGTTGGCATCGAGATCAGTCGGATCAATCGGCATGCCGTCGTTCAATGACTGCTGCAAACTTAGTAGTACTACGATCGGATTTGCCATAGACGGCATGTTTCGTTCACTCCTCGTATAGATCGCGCACTCGGCAACCTAGAACCCGCGCCCACGCTTCCAGGCTCGAAAGCTTTGGATCGTACCCTTCGCGGAAATAACGGAACACAGTCGGATACTCTTTATCCAGCTTTTTTGCGAACTGCCGTTTCGACAGCCCCTTCTTCTTCAGCATTTCAGCTAACAACAATTTTGCCATGCACCAAACTTAGACGAGGTTTCCAGTTCTGCTAACCATAACTATTTTGTTATGGACTAACAATAATGATATGGGTAGGCTTATCTCATGGTCACCCAAAGGAT
>JAXMMN010000665.1:0-3636 GCA_034366485.1 Bdellovibrionales bacterium | reverse complement strand
AACGTAGGTCGAGTACGTCACATTCCCGCTGTCATTGTGCACGGAAGATACGATGTGGTTTGTCCCGTAAAAAATGCGTTTGATCTGCATAGGGTATGGCCAGAGGCGGAATTGAGAATCGTCGCCGATGCTGGACATGCAGTCGACGAGCCCGGAATTCTTCGCGAGCTCGTGAAGGCCGTTGAGAAATTTAAAGATCACTCGCCGTCGAGATAAGGAAGTTCTTCGCCGGTGAGGGTTTCGTAGGCTTGAGAAACTCCATCGAAGTCAGTGTTGGTCAAACGCTTCAGTGGAGCCGTGCTGTTCTGGTGAAGGTCCCAAAGTTCTACGCGCTGGAAGCTAGTACCGCTTGATGTGTCGCGAATGTTAATCAAGATCGCAAATTTCGAGCACAGCTCGGTACCGCAAACGCCTTGTGCGACGTAGTCCATTGTGTCGATCGTCTTGAAGGCTGCATCGGGCACGATTGGATTTACATTTGGAAAGATATCAAACACGAGGTTTCTTGAACCATGTGTGACGTCAACCTTTAGTGACCATTTATAGTCGTCAAACTCCTCAACTCCTAAAAATACCGTCTGAACTTTGTTGATCGTCACATTGTACTCGGCGACTGGTCCCGGGGTTCCCTCGCGAGTCACCGCAGTCGTACCGTTTGTCGTGGCACCTTTGATCGGTGACTTGCCCGGTTCAAACTTCGCGCAGGCCACTGCAGTTACAAGTGCAAACGCGTACACCGATGAAATCTTAAGTACCGTTTTTATTTGAGAGACAGTCATGGCGACCTCCGTACATTTTATTCAGGCACGATTTTCAGACTCGTCGAGAGTCTCGACGATGACAGACTTATCTATGTTCAAGAAGCAGACCAGTGGGCGGCCATAGAGCGCTCGGCCGATGGCAATATTATTTAGTAGTTACCGTAACTTATAAGGTGGCGCTCGAGTGTGACCGAAGGTTGGCAAGGGGGGGCGGGGGCAACGCCGATCTGCGCTGCCTTAAGCGACAATTTCTGGCTTTCGGCGCTTTGCTAGCTTTGTCGAGAGAATCGCGGACGCCACGATCGTCACAATGCCGATCGTCGCCAAGGCTTCGAGAGTTTCCTGAAAGACCGCAAAACCTAGGACAGTCGCATAGAGAATGCCGAGATAATTGAGATTTGATATGTTGGCCGCCGATTCGGCTTGGTAGGCCTGGGTCATAAAGTACTGCGCGACCTGGGTGAAAATTCCGATCACGATAAGAACCAGCCATTCCATAGCTGTTGGCGCAATGTAATTGAACGCGGTCCACGGCGCGATAACAATCATACTTACCAATGTTAGGTAAAAGACGATGACCAGTGAATGGTCTTCGTTTCGAAGAGCTCGAATCATATTGTAGGCGATCGCAGAGCAGCACGCTCCGCCAACACCTCTCGCCAAATCGAGGGGATCGATTCGTGTATCAACCCCTTTCACCATGAGAACACCAATGAAGCTTGCAAGGAAACAAGCCCATTGTGCCTTTGTTGCCTTTTCTCGAATAAAGAAGCTAGCAAGGATCACAGTTAAAATGGGATGCAGGTATTGAATGGTTACGGCCGATGCGAGCGGCATCGTTTGAAGCGTGTGAAAATAGAGAAGGAGGGCGCCTGTCCCAAAAACTCCGCGGGCCACAAGTGCTTTTCGGTTTTTTCCCCACGGGGAGATCGCAAATTTGCGAAGAGCGATCCACGTTAAAGTGAGAGAAATGATCGAGCGAACGGTGAGAATTTCATGAACAGGAATGCGACCAATGAGTTTCACCGCACCATGCACAATGGCAAAACAGACGCCTGAGATCAGCATAAATGTAAATGCTTGCGAAGTAGTGATCGATGGATCAGACGATGAGTCAGTTGGCCGAGGTTTCTTCGAGCTGGCGGAGTCTTTGTGTCGCACGTTTATAATATGCGCTACGAATTTCGGTTTGGCATCGAGAAAGCCAAGCCTCTTTAGCTTCCAGTCCAGTTTCATCAGCTGGTTGTGAACTGACGTGAGGGCAAAAAGCCATCAGAACTCCAAGGCAGGTGTGGACGGCGTCAGACGTCCGAAGTTCCTCGGCTTGCTTATGAACGGCGCGCGGTAGCTTTGCAATCGAGGGATGGTAATAGCCCTCGGCCGCTGCCTGAGCGCCCTTTTGGTCCAAGCGCTTTCTTAACAGGTCGACGTCGCCAAGCCGAACATTGACTCCAAGAATCAGAGGCTTGCTTTGGTCGAGAAAGGAATTGCAGATGGGACGACCAAAAACTCGCTCGGCGGTTTTCCCTAACGGATGGCTTTCGCCGATCCGCTCGAAGAGACGCCGTCGAGCCAATATGGTGTCGCGCCGGCATTTTTTTTCAATAACTTCCTCTAGCGTTGCGCCGAGAGCATCATGACTTTCGGATTCACAGTTTTTTTGAACGTAGTTGCGAAACGACAAATGGCCCATGCCTAAATGCCTTATCGATGCGCCATTGCGAGACTGTGCAAGCTGTGTCAGGTACGTCCAGTCTTTTCGAGGCTGCGCGTCCGCGCGTTCGGCAACTCGCTGGTAGCATTCAATTTCATCAAGTGTCGATTGATCGCAGCGCTCTTCCGAAACAACTACTTTCGCATTCGCCATTAGGCTTACGCCGAAAACAATCACAAGGCCGGTGAAAAAAAGTTTCAGGGAAAGCGATTTCATCAGTCGACCCTCGCAACCCATTGTGCCGCTAAGCCAGGGCGGGAATCCTGATTGACTGACCGACCGACAACATTTTCTGCATAAGAAAGATTGGCGACAGAGTTCGACCGTGATCGTCCTCCATTGGATTTACCTACCATCGCTTGACGGCGCTTTGGATCCAACCAGCTGCGGAAGTAAAAGAGGCGCAAGTCTTCCCATTTGTGGGCATCTAAATGAGTGCCGTGAATGGAGTTGAATCGCTCGAGATCATTTTTCGCTTCCATGACCCATTTTTCGCCGCCGTTGTACGCCGATACGACGAGGCGCCAGAGATCAAGATTTTCGATTTTCGATTCATCAAATCCGCCGCGGAGAATGGCGGTCTTCTTTCCCTTTAAGAGGCGAATAGCTTCGTCCAAATTCAAAAGCGGATTCTCAAGGCAGCGAGGTCCGGTGGCCAAGCGAGCAGTTGTTCCGTAGGACTTCAAAATGTTTTTCTGTTCGGTCGTGCAGCGTGGATAGCGCGTGTTAGTTGAATTGATTTGAAACAAGCCAACACTTTGAGTGCGATCTGTCTCTGAATTAAGTGCATAACATCGTCCTGAGGACTCTTGTGTCATCAAGGAGAGAAGGATTTCGGTTGGTACACCTGCTTGCTCGGCGCGCGAACGCACAAGCGATGTGTATTCGGTTAGAGTGAACCCACAGGATTGCTTAAAGTTGGAATCTATTTTGGAGAGATCATCCTTTGTGCGGCGAAAAACTTGTTTCGATTTCGTTTCGGCTTGGCTGAGTGCTGGGGAAATCGCACGGATCAAATGCTTCACGCTATCTGATGTATCGCTCGGCTTGCTGCAGAGTCCTTGTGCGCAAGGGCTGGTAGCTTCCATTTGCTCTTGCCGCGCTTTGCGTGCCTGCACCGCCTCTGGCGAGCTTTCGGCTTTTTGGCGGGGTGTGATCGGG
>JAXMMN010000664.1:0-5735 GCA_034366485.1 Bdellovibrionales bacterium | reverse complement strand
TCGGGCGACGTCACGACACTGCCAATGCCGGCCGCTTTGAAAACACCGACCGGAGTTTTTACGATCATTGGTCGAAATACTGCGTGTGAAACAATTTGGCCGTTTTCTATTATCACGCGCATGTTGTGCATCTGTGATTTGGAAAGTGCCGTCGGATACTCATCGACGATCGACCACTTGCAAGCCGGCCGTAGATTGCGGTTTAAAAAGTCGATGACCATTGGGTATTCACGTTCGCCCGGAGTCATCGGATTCGAAGCCGATAAACTGGTTGCCGATTTGCCCGCTAAATTTGCCGCGCCAAAGCCATCCATGGCCCCTCCTGAACTAACTCCCTTTAGTTTAGCGCGTCTTGGGCGATAGGGCCTCTGTGTCAGTTTTTTAAAAGTCGTGATCTCGCCTTTAGTCCTAGCGAAAATTTCACGGTTAAAGCTGCTGGAGTGACCTCATTCATTGACCCGACCCCGACCTCGGGCGAGAATCGAAGGCAATGTTGGTCGCATTCGTCGAAAGTTTTAAATACGTCGGTCATTTGATTCCAGTAGCTTGCTTGAGAATTTTTCTCGGCGGGTATTACTTGAAACACGCGATTGCGTCGTTTCAGAGCGACTTTCTTGTAAAAGCCTACTTGGCCGAGGACATTCGCAATCATCTTCCACAGTCCACAGCACCTGAATGGTTTCGCTGGTTTTTAGAAAACGCGGTGATCCCCAACTGGCAAGTTTTTGCGATCTCAATGGCTGCCGCACAACTGTTTATTGGTGCAAGCTATGTTATTGGTTACCTTGTTCGACCAGCAGCCATCATCGGTGTGCTTTTATCGATGGGACTGATGGGCGCGATCGGTGTCGGCGGAGTGCACGGAAGTGGCAATCTCATCGGGATCAGTCTTCAAGCGACGACCTTCATGTTGGTTTTGCATCTCGTGCTTGGATGGATCGGCGCCGGTCGGTGTTTGGGCCTCGACTACTTCTTCTATAAGCGCCACCGCGGCCTCTGGTGGTAATTCGTGAAAATAGCAGGGCCGAAGGTTTTATTGGCGGCCGGACTTGCCGCCGTTCTGGTCGGGGTTTTTATTTTCTTCGGCCGAAAGAGCGCCACTGATCAGCCAATTCGGCTAGATAAAAATACGTCGGCGGGAACAAAATCTTCAGCGACACTTCGCGTGCTCGCGTATTCAAGTTTCATTTCTTCATGGGGTCCCGGCCCGACACTGGTGAGAATGTTCGAGCACGATTATGAGCGGAGCCACCCTGGGCAGAAAGTGAAAGTCGAACTTTTGCAGGCCGAGGATGCAGGCCTGCTGCTCGCGAAGATGAAGGTTTTTTCTTCTGATGTCGTGATTGGGTTCGATCAGTTTTCTCGCCCACAGGCGAAAAAAGCTTCGAGCTGGAAAAAGCACGAAGTGAAAGAACCGCGGTATTCAGATGAAGAGTTTCTGGCATTCGACTGGGCGCCGATCGGTTTCGTTTATCGAATTGGTGAGATCGACCCACCGAAGTCTTTAGCGGACCTGCTGCACCCGCGGTTCAAGGGGAAGATCGCTTTGCAGGATCCGAGATCAAGTTCACCAGGCTATCAGTTTCTTTCTTGGGTAGCGGCAGAAATTCCTGGGGATAAGTCAGTTGAGTACTTAAGAAAACTCAAACCCAATGTGCATTCTGTATCGGGTTCTTGGTCGCAATCTTACGGACTGTTCACGCGCGGGCTTGCAAGCATAGTTTTAAGCTATGCGACGTCACCGCTGTATCATCGCTTTACTGAAAAAGACGAGCGCTATCGGTTTGCGATTTTTCAATCGGCCCATCCGGTACAAGTCGAGTTCGCTGCTATTCCAGAATCTTGCGAACAGTGCGATCTCGCCGCTCAGTTTTTAAAATTTCTAAATGGACCACCGGCACAAGCGGTCATCATGAATAAGAACTGGATGTTGCCTGTGAATGAAGTTGCCGCACGCGGTACTCCGTTTGCCGACATATTGAATGCGCTATCGGGTCCGGCGGGTGGGAAAAGTTTCAGAGTGCGCCCCTTGGAAGTGAATGACCGCGACCAACTGCTTCAACAATGGCAAGGAGTCGCGTTTTGATCTCACGCCGGCACACGATTTTCTGGTGGGCACTGGTCGCGTTGTTTTTGTTCCCCTATGTTTTTTCGCTCCTGATTTCGAGCGGAGCCCTACGACTACCAGCTGACTTCTTCGAGCTCTGCATGAGGTCGTTTTCCCAAGCCCTTGTTTCGACGCTTTTGACCATCGTGCTTGGAATTCTTGGGGCCGCATTCTTAGTGAAGTCCGCCAGTAATGCTAGACGACTCAGTTGGTGGGAGGGACTAGCACTTTTACCATCCATCGCGCCATCGAGTGCGATGGTCTTTGGGTTTATGGATCTGTTTCCAAACTTTCGCGGGGTGTGGGCTGTGACCGCGGCCCACGCATTGATCTCAATGGGTTTTGTAAGCGTGATCTTGTCGCGCGCGATTCGTGAACGCATTGGTGCAAGTCTTGAGCTCGCATGGGTGGAAGGGGCCTCGCAATGGATGATGTGGCGAAGGGCCATTCTTCCAAGTTTGAAGTCCGACTTTTTCGCCGTATTCGTTACGATTTTTTTTTCGAGCCTCGCGAGTTTTTCGGTCCCATTGCTATTGGGTGGCTCGCAAGCAGTGACTTTCGAGACTGCCATTCACTATGCGATTCGTCTTGAAAACGCTTGGGACATCGCGGCTGCACTCTCGATTTTCCAGCTGGCTCTTTTGGTGAGTGCCGTCGCTCTTGTCCGCTTTGGAAGGCAGGACGAGGCCGTGTTCTTACGTCACATTGCACGACACAAAGAAAGTGTTTCGCGCGCCGGAATTGGTCGCGTGGTCGGAAGTTTTACCGGGCTTCCGGTTGTGGTCTTTGGCAGCGCCGTTGTACTGTTTTCGATTCTACGCCATCCCTTCGAAGGCTGGGCGCAGCTGAAAACATCAGGACTTTTAGAAACCACGGATACTCTTTGGTTGGCTCTACAAGGCGGCCTAGCGACATCAACACTTGCCGGTGTGTTGACCAGCTCTTTACTTATGATTTTCGCGTTCACGTATCCGAGCGATTCTAAGATGCGCTGGATGTCGGCCTACGTTGCGCCAAGCACGGCGATCACGGGTTTTGCGACACTCGCCATTGGCTGGGGGCAGGCGCCATCGTTTTTCTGGGATGTTCTTCGAATTGCCGTTGGCGCCGCGTTTTTGTTTGCGCCGGTTTTGTGGCGACTTCGTTGGGAGACAGAGTTGCGTCAGATGAATGGACAAATCCAGGTCGCGCGGACCTTGGGCGCCAATCATAAATTGATCAGCTTGCGCGTGTTGTTGCCGCAGCTTTGGCCGACCTTTTTTTGGAGTGGCGGTCTTGTTTCGTTTTGGATGTGGGGCGATTATGCGCTGGGTTCGATCGCGGCTTCTCGTTCAATGACAATAGGTATGCTTGCAAAGTCATTGATGGAATCCTATCGGCTTGAAGCAGCGTCTTTGGTTTTGGCTTTTTCGCTTGTGGCAGGTGCCATCAGCTATCGCCTGTTCACATTGGGAGGCGTGCGTGTCGGTCGTTAAAAGTTTGCTTGCGGACTATGGTGATTTCTCGATCAACATTAGAAACTGGGAGATTCCAGATCAAGGTGTTACGGCTCTTTGGGGTCCATCAGGATCTGGAAAATCGTCAGTGCTTCGTCTGCTTCTTGGTATCGACACAGCGAAACATCTGGAGTGGGACTTTGCAGGCACTGATCTTGGGAAGCTTTCAGTACCAACGCGTCGTTTAGGAATCGTTTTTCAGAATCACGAACTCTTTGATCACATGACGGCTTTCGAAAATCTCGAGTTTGCAGCTGAAGCGGCGTTATGTCGTGCGGCGGACCATCGGCCGTCGGCGGAAAAAATGAAAGCGAACATCGAACGGTTCGCAAAGAAGTTAGGTATTGATGGTTTCGGAAATCGCTCCGCAAGAATTTTATCTGGTGGCGAGCGGCAACGAGTGGCGTTAGCGCGTGCGCTGATCGGCGAGCCACGTATGCTTTTGTTGGACGAGCCATTTTCTGCCCTCGATGCTGAAAATCGGGATGAGGCAAGAAGTTTGGTGCGATCTGTTCTTGAGGAAAGCAAGCTTCCGGCCGTCCTCGTCACCCACGATTCGCAGGATCTAACGGCACTCGGTGCGAAAGTGTGCCGAATTGCCGGCGGACGTTTGGTCGCAAGCCCCTAGCGCAAAAAACAGAAACAGAATGCACTGTCTCAGTATGGGATTCTGCAGAGTTGTTTAACACCTGTCAGGATTCATGCGTCTTCTGGTGGTCCCTCGGTTGGCAAGGTGATTTCCAGCTGGCGCTTGGCTTGCACACACTACGATGTCACGTGCGACTTATGTGCAGCGCCGGAATCCGAGGAGAAAAAATGGTAAGAACTTTGGCTCGAGTTGGGAAGTATGTACTTTTACTAGCGGGTCTTGCGGCGTGTAGCCCTGCAGCTGAAGTTCCAAACTCAAAAGCCAACGCGTCTACAAGCGGAACTGGTACGAACGGATCTAATGTAGCGCCCATTGTCGGATCAAGCCCTGCACCTTCGACAACAAACAGTCTCTATACGGCTGGACAAGTTTATGGTTCGTGCATGCACAGCCTCAATTCGAGCTTTGCGATTACCAACGTCGACGCGAACCCGACTTATCCCATCACAAGTTGTACAACAGCCGGTGATCCGGTTTGCGCCAGTGGCTTTCAGCTCGTGTACGACACGCCAGTTCAAATGAATTGTTCGTCGACACCGTCAGGATCTAGCGTTTTGCCGTGCTACTACAAAATGCATCGCTGTATGAAAATTCAAGATTCGCAAGCCAACACCAACTATGTTGCTGGCACGGCTTACGGCATCTGCATAAGAAAAATGAATTCTGCATTTCAAACTGATTTGGTTTATCTGACGGCTGGCATAATAACGAACTGTTCAACGACAGCAGTCGATCCTGCCTGCCCAGCGGGCTTTCGTGTTGTTTCAGATGCACCAACGCAAATGAATTGCTCATCGAATCCGTCTGCTACGGTTGAGCCATGTTATTTCAAAACTCAGCGCTGCGTGAAGATCTGATATTGATCGAGCCTAGCGTCGCAAAAAACTTGCGCTGCGAGCATCGGCGTTCATTTCTTCGAAATCTTTGGCCGTTATTCCCAGTTGATCTGCGACGGCGTCGTATTCGTGAGTGAGATTGAAATCGAAAACGCCCGGATCATCCGTGTTAATTGAAACTTTCACTCCCGCTTCGCGTAAACGGCGAAGGGGATGGGTCCCAACCGATGGCACAGCGTTCGTAAGTACGTTGGATGTTGGGCAAAGCTCTAGCAAAACTCCGCGTCGAGCGACTTCTTCTAAA
Organism: Bdellovibrionales bacterium; assembly: GCA_034366485.1. GTDB lineage: Bacteria > Bdellovibrionota > Bdellovibrionia > Bdellovibrionales > JAMPXM01. Next base: position 343 of record JAXMMN010000664.1, on the reverse strand, counting down.
ACTTTTTTCGAGTTTGGAATTTCGGGATTTGCAATTTGAATTCCGTGGCCGATACGCTCGGCGCCAAGTCGATCCATCGCAACGATGACATTGTCGGCGGCACTGGCAATGGGCGCTTCGCCAGCATGGACCGTGATCCGAAGGCCTGCGGTGCGCGCGCGTTCAAAAATCGGCTCGAAGGGTCGAGCATCAAAACCGTCTTCATTGTCGGCCAGGTCCACGCCAATGAACGAGTCTTTGTGATCAAGAACAAAATCCATCACTGACGAGGCGACTGAAACAGGTTTGATTCGCTGAAAAATGGCAATTAACCCAACCTTGACGGGTAGGTGCTTTGCGCCTT
>JAXMMN010000663.1:0-2314 GCA_034366485.1 Bdellovibrionales bacterium | reverse complement strand
CTTCACAAGATGCGGGTAAAGATTCCTCACGTCCGACGTCGGACAATAAGCTAGAGTCGATAGAATCAGCTTTGCGTGATGCAGGATTTGCCATTCCCTCAAGCGCAGAGAAACCAGCAACGCCTCTCGCAGCCGGAACTTCGACTGCCTTGGCGACGGCGATGATGAGTCAGTCGGATGATGCATCGATGAAGGCCAACGCGCAGGATGTTGTACGCAATGCACAACTTCTTTTGCGTAACGGCGGTGGCGAAATGAAAATGCAATTAAAGCCTGAAGGCGTAGGCGAGATTCATTTGAAGGTCGCTGTTAAGGACGGTCAGGTCGCCGTTCAGATGTTGACGGAATCTGATTCTGCAAAAAAGCTTCTTGAAAATGGAATTGAGGATCTCAAGACATCCTTGGCGCAAAACAAGCTTCATGTTGATGCGCTGAAAATTGAAGTTGGAACTGAAATGGCGAAGCAGCGATTTGAACAATCGCAGCAAGAATCCGGGCGTGAACAAGCGCGACAACTTGCCCAAGACTTCCTAGGCTCGTTCCGTCAAGATCGAGAAGCATTCCGCCAAGGATTCGCAGATCAATCCGGCTTCAGGTCCTACGGTCAACCACGGCGCCCAACTCCTCCAGAAATGGAGCAGGTAGCGTCAACATCGAATTCAAATAAAGAGAAAAACTCGCGTCGACTAGATTTAGTCGCATAGGTGGGAATTTAGAATGTCAGTAATGGGTGTAAAGCGCGGAACTCAGATGTGGTCGGAGAATAAAAACGACCAAGCGGCCCTGCGCCAAGGTGCGACTCAAGATGCGCCTGCCGCGAACACGGCAGCAGCTGGTGACTTTCAAAAGGCCTACGGTGATCAGGCAATCGGCGATGTTCTTAATAAAATTGCCGATCCAAACTGGGTAGATCCGGCTCGTAAAGTTCGAACGACTGGTAGTAATGAACTTGATAAAGATGCGTTTTTCAAACTTATGCTCACCCAAATGAAAAACCAAGATCCAACAAATCCAATGCAGTCGCATGAGATGGCAGCTCAGCTTGCTCAATTCTCGTCGCTCGAGCAGTTAAACAATATCGGTACAGGGGTAGAGAATTTAGCTAAGGCACAGACGGGGCAAGGCAACTTTGGAGCGCTCGCCTTTATTGGAAAACGAGTGACAGGCGATGCCTCAAAAATCTCACGGGCCTCGGGTGACACGGAACACGGCTTTAACTTTAGCCTTGCGCAGGATGCGACGAAATCGAAAATCACAATTAAAGACATCACTGGAAAAACGGTTCGCGTACTTGAACTTGCCGCTCTTAAAAAAGGTGCAAACTCAATTAAGTGGAACGGCCTTACAGATGAAGGTCTTCCAGCGCGAGCCGGCGAATATAAATTTTCAATTGAAGCGACTGGTTCAAATGGTGGCAAAGTTTACGCGCAGAGTTCGTTCGAAGGACGAATTTCAGGTGTCGACTTTACTCCGCAAGGACCAATGGTCATTGTGAACGGACAGTCGATTCGACTTTCAGATGTAAAAAAGATCGAAGATCCAGTTTTGGCAGAGCCGTTTGAAAACCGGACTTCCGCTACGCCACTGAGTGTCGGACAATCTAAGAAGGAGTTCATTCCACCAGCGCCGGAAGAGAGTGTTGTAGACAATCTCGATTCCATCCCGATGGCGGGTGATCTCCTAGCAAAAGTACAAAAAGAAGCGAAGTAAGGAAATAGTGTGAGTCAGTTTGCAGTTGCGAAAAATATCGGTTCAGGAGCTAGCGCGGTCGGAGGAATTTCCTCTGCTCGTGAAGGCATCGAATCGACTCGCAACCGCGAAAAAATCGGATCCGACTTTAAAAACACGCTGCGCGACACGATCACTTCTGCAGGCAGCCCCACGGTCACGGGTGCAGCAGCAGAGCAGGCAGCGAAGAACGTCGACAATCTCCGGTTTTCGGCACACGCAGTGGACAGAATGAAATCTCGCGGGATTTCTTTTGCGCCAGACATGATGAAGAACATTGAAAGCGCGGTTGCAAGAGCGGCATCTAAAGGGTCGCGAGACACGTTAGTGCTAGCCGGTGACAATGCTTTGATTGTGAGTGTGAAGAACAACACGGTCGTAACGGTGATGGATCGTGCAGCGATGCGCGAGAATGTATTTACCAATATCGATTCGACAGTGGTCGTATAAGGCCGCCTAGAAGGGGCAGTCTTTTGCGATTTTGAAATTATGAGTACGGGCTGGTCTCTTGAGCATGAAGACGCGTTTGACTAACGCGGAAGGCACAAGGGAAGCCCTCCCTGCGACTGATTGATTGACGTCGCAG
>JAXMMN010000662.1:0-5815 GCA_034366485.1 Bdellovibrionales bacterium | reverse complement strand
ATCGAAACATTGGGCGGCGTGATGACGAAGCTCATCGAGAAAAACACAGCGATCCCAACGAAGCGTTCGCAGAAGTTCTCGACGGCGGCCGACAATCAGACTTCGGTCGACGTCCACGTTTGCCAAGGTGAACGTGAGATGGCGAAAGACAACAAGACGCTGGGGCGCTTTGAGCTTGTTGGAATTCGACCGGCACCCCGTGGTGGTCCACAGATCGAAGTTACGTTCGATCTCGATGCGAACGGCATATTGAATGTGTCGGCAAAGGATTTGGATACAGGAAAAGAACAAGCGATTAAGATCACTGCGAAGTCGGGACTCACCGAGGAAGAAATCAACCGCATGGTGAAAGATGCGGAAGAGCATGCAGAGGAAGATCGCAATCGTCGCGAACGTGCGCAAATTGCGAACGACCTAGATACTTTGGTCTACAACATGGAAAAGTTGTTCCGCGACAAAGCGGCGGATATCGATAAGTCTGACAAAGAAAAGTCAGAGGAATTGATGGCTCGAGCTCGCACATTGCTTGCGAACCTTGATTCTACGCCGACAGAGATTCGCGAAGTGTTTGATAAATTGCAGGCCATGAACAGCCGAATTTCATCAGCGCTCTATGATAAGAAGAATGCATCTGGTGGCGGTGCAGGTGCCGGCGGGGCTGCTGGCGGCGGCGCTGGTGGTGCGTCATCGGGTGATTCCGGTGGAGACCAAAAGGGCGACGATGTGATCGACGCTGATTACAAAGATGTTCGCTAGTAGCAACTAGACGAATAAAAAAAAGACCGGGGCGACCCGGTCTTTTTTTATGTCCTCAAATTGCTCGGGCCGGTATTTTCGAGATCAGTACGGAGTTCCGGAAGCTCCCGATGTCGTCGACGTATCGTCAAAACGATATGCAACACCCACGGTGGCATAGCCAAATGACTTGGTCATATTGACGCCAACTTCTCCGAAGAAACCCCATTTAGGCATTTCAAGCGGGCGAAGTTCAGAGCCTAGGACAAGTTGGACGGGGACAAAAGTTTGGTCTGTTCCGCCGCTTTGGATCGTTACACCCATTGGCAATGACAAATAAGGCGAAACGTCGCCGATCTCTGTTTCAAGTTTTTTACTGATCAGTGGATGAAGGCGCAGTGAGTACTGTGTGACATTGCCAATTCGAGCTATCACCATTCCCGCTTCGCCGCCGATGGCCGGTTGGCCATCTGCATCTGGGAACGGGATCCATTTTACGAGTCCTCCGATTTGAAAGTCGACTTTGCCAAACCCCAAGATCCCGCGCGCAGAGACACCTTCCATCAGGCCCATATCGAGGCGACCCGTGAAGTTTGCGCCATCGTACTGATTGAAGATCCACTGAGGTGAAAGCATGACTTGGTACTCTCCCTCTTTAAGGACATCGCCCGTATCGAGCGTCGAATAATACGCATGTGCGTTGCGGTGAAGTGAAAGTGAAACCAACATGGCGAGTGCCAGCAAGCTGAATTTAGTTAGGCTTTTCATGACAACGGTCCTCTCGTTCCTAAGCTTTGAAGCCCCTATCTGATTTCATTTACGCTGATTTGACAATAGCCGGTTAGCTTGCAACCGTGGGAAGGCGTGTCGATTTCAAGGTTTCCCATTTCACTAGTGATTATCACTCTCAACGAAGAGAAGGGGATCGCTCGCGCGATCGAGTCCGCCTCTTTTTGCTCCGATGTTGTCGTTTTGGATTCAGGGTCGACAGATAACACCTGTCAAATCGCTCGCGAACTTGGAGCCCGGGTTTTCCTTGAAGAGTGGCGTGGATTTCAGGCACAGAAACAGCGCGCCACGGAACTAGCGGCCAACGATTGGGTTCTCTCATTGGATGGTGATGAAGCGGTTAGTTCCGAACTTCGCGAAGAGATTAAATCGATATTGTCCGGCTGGGCTCGCGGTGAGGATCAAAGTCATTTCAAAGTGGACGGCTATCGCATGCCGCGGCTCACGTGGAATCTTGGTCGTTGGATCCGTCATGGCGGATGGTATCCCGACTACCAGTTGCGATTCTACAATCGCACCCGAGCAAAGTGGATCGGTGGACAAGTACATGAGCGGGTGCAGGCAACTCGCGTGGAAAAGCTAAAAGGTGCGTTGCTTCATTACCCATTCGCAAGACATTTTGATCAAGTCGCGACCAACAATCGCTACTCGGGACTGGGTGCCGAGGCCCTGCATTCAAAGGGTGCGAAGTTTCAAGTTTCGAAACTGATCCTCAAGCCGATTTCAAAATTCATCGAGACCTATATTTTTAAACGCGGGTTTCTGGATGGACTCCCTGGATTTATTATCGCTGTAGGTGCCGCGTACTCGATTTTTTTAAAATTCGCTAAGCTTTGGGAGATTCAAAAGCTGGGTTCAGATCAGGATCCTCCGACACCCAAAAATCCATTTAGTGATTGAATTCAAAATCACGGCTTAAACGCGCGTGCCATCGCAAAGAACTCTTGTCGAGCGGTTGAAGGAGGCGTTGCCTCGCGACTGTCGACAGCAATGAGGAGAATCGAATCATCTTTGACTGTGGCAAAGACCCAGTACATCCCACGGCCAGGTTTACCTAGTTCAAGTTCAATCGTTGGAATCTCATCTATAATCTTAGCCGATCGGTAACTGGCTTTAGAGTTTCGGCCGTCTATAAAAGCGGCGACCTCTTTTTCAAGTCGAACGAGTTTTGCCGAAGACGTTCTGGTTGAAAGAGCTTTTGCTCGACGCAAAATTACCGGGGCCGTTAGAAAATGCGAGGGCGTTTTCGTTTCTTGCAGAATTCCAATTTGATCGGGGTGAGCTCGAATCAACGAGTCAGAGTTTTTTTTGGTAAAGGCCCAGCCGTTTGGCACACTTGCGCCACCGCCGTAGGAATCGGACGCGCGCGCGTGGGGCGCAGTCGTTGTTAGAAACGCGACTCCAATGAAGGCCATCAGCCATCGATGAGATGCAGAGGCGGGCTTTTGTTGGTGCATTAGCGGACAACACCTTTGGCTGCGACACCTGAACCGTTCAATGTATTTGAAAGAGGTGCGGCCTCGGTCGAGTTGCCGGCAAGAGCTCGATCGGCATTCGCCTTCGCAGTCATTGCCAAGCGAACAGTCGTAGGCATATCTCCTGTGCAGAATGTCGATCGCGCTGGTTGCAAGTTAGCGAGGAACCCTCCGATTTTAAAACAGTCAGAGGTGAAGCTGACGTCTAACTTTCCGGTTGGTGCAGATGAAATCGAAAGGTTTCCATTTTTATCGCACACGGTGAGGGCGCCTTCTTCAAATTCGAATGATCCATCGCCTGAAGAAGTAGAATAGAAACTGACGAGAATTCGGCCCTTGGGGCCGTCGGGGCTTTTAAATTTAATATGTGAGGAGTCCGATTTATTTGTGAAACCCACTTTTGATTCCATTTGAAGAGCAATGCCGCGAAGTTTTTCAGATGTTGACGCTTTCATTTCAGCGATGCTCGTGGCGCACACATCGGAAGTGCCGGATGCAAGTGCAGATTGACCAAAAATGAGGAAGAACCCCAGCAAGCAGTAAAAAAGCACCAAGCGGGTTCGATCCCGTTCGCGTCTCAAAATGAAACGAACCTCGGGTGGTTTGATTGAGGCCGAGCGACTTTCGAAGAAGTTTTTTAGGCTCATGGATTACCTCAATCTTATCGTTTACGGGACTTTCGCCCGTTGACCAATCAAACTAGCTCGTTCTCGCTTTTAAACTACAAGAAGGGGGCCGAGCGACGTCTTATTAAACGATTGCTGGCGGGATCAGGGTGTCAAAAGTTTCGACGGCTAGTTCTGGAACTTAGCACTCATTCAACAATCAAACAGTTGTGAGTAAGATGGTGACTGCCGATAAGAACTTACCATGATTGGCTGTACGTTTCTTCACTTCAGATCTCTGATTATTTCTGTGGGATTTAGCCTCTGTATCGCTCTTTGTTCTGCGCTTATTCTATTGGTGCCTCGCACAAGTTTCGGGGCCGAAGAGGTTACTTGCCAGTGCCTTCAGTCCACGTGTGGTGCCTGTGAGGTCGAAGACGGCGTGGACTTTTACTCAGAAAAGTGTGGACCGAATCTCTCAAAGACGAAGTCCTGCAAACGTCCCCAGTGCCGTCCCGTTGAAAATCAAAAAGCCTGCTTAAGTAAACTCTCAAAAACTCCCGAATCCGGCGTTACTGCGGCGACACCAGAAGAGGCAAAGCAACAGGAACGTGCGGAGAACCATACAGAGTCGCTTCACGCGACCACTGTCGCTGCGCCTAAACGAAAAATCGCGAGCGTTGGTTCAAATGGTGAAATCCCTAATCGTTCGGCCCAAGTAGTTTTGGCCGGTGGTCGCGCATTCTTGATTCGTTCTGGAAATCGCGAGTCGATTGAAAAGGGAGCCCTGGTTCAAGTTGGTGATCGAATCGTGACTGAAGCAGATGGCCGAGTCAGACTCCGGTTTCCAGAGCTTTCAGAAATTTTCATCAGTCCAGAGTCTAACGTTCTCATCGAAGAGGCCTTGTTGGAAAAACGAGCCGGGCCCTCTAAGCGCACGATCATGCTTGATTTGCATCGGGGTAAAGTTCGGAGCCGCGTGCAGGGTCGGTACGACGATGGAGAGTCGAAGTTTCAGGTAAAAACGAAAGCCGCTGTTGCCGGCGTTCGCGGGACCGACTTCGTTATTTCCTTCGAGCCTGGAAAGAAAGATTGGAAGACAGAAGTAAAAACGTTGTCGGGAAACGTTTGTTTAGGATCAGAAGCTGAATGCGGTCGCCCAGCGATGGCGAGCGCGTGTGGCGAAAGTGGCGAAAAGTCGGCGGTGATTTGTGCGGGAATGTATGCTGCCTATGTGGCTCCTGCTCCACCTCAGGATGCGTCGCAAGTTGAAATTGATGCGGCCATGGACCGTGGGTTTATGACACCGCTCTTTAAAATGTCTGTAGAAGACATTCAGACTCTCGATCGCGAGACAGACATTCGATACGACAGTGTGGGCGCAGACGCCGAATCTTTTGAAAAACAAACGAGATCCGTGTCGTCCGACCAGGCGACTTGTAGCTCACCGATGGGAAGCTTCAATCAATGCTCATGGACCTGCGAGGGGAATCCCAAAGGTCAAAAGAGCTGTCGAACTGATTTACCCGGAGTGACGTGTGTTCGCCGGCTGTGTCGCGCGAGTGGGCAGTGGGCCGAACCGACCACTTTACCAGCGCGTCAAAGCAGCAGCTGTGATGGCGACGCCTCGGTCGTGAAAGATTGCGGCGGGTATTGGTGATCGGTTCCATTTCGAACGTCTAGCGCCATCACGGAACTTTTCCGTGGAACCAGCGCTTATTAACGCGGCAAATCATTTCCTCTTACCCTGTGCTAGTGCGCGACTCAGAGCTCGCGTACGCCACATGAGCACACATCATAAGCAAATACTTGGTCAGGCATAAGCTGGCATCAAAGTTGTATTACCTCTTCCCGTCATCACGCTTTCGTTTGGTTTTTCAGGGGGAATTATGAATCGTTCAGTCCGCACTCTTCTTACTATCGCAGTTAGCTACGCAACTTTCGTCGGCGCCGTCTTCTTTTCGATGAAATCAGAAGCAAGCGTTGAATCAGCTTCGAACGTGCATTTCGTCGCTGCTAAATGTGGTGAAGCCGTTACTGCTGAGGGCAGCCGAATCGCAATCTCAACAGTTTGCATGGGCGATCTCTTTGGCCAACCAACAGCAAATCAATTGAGCGCCGTTCAGTTCATCGCTGAAGACGGTTCTTCAGCGGTGTTTGAAGTAAAAGACGTCGCAAATCTCTTTGTTAAACTTCTTTCGGGTGCTGTTC
>JAXMMN010000661.1:0-2162 GCA_034366485.1 Bdellovibrionales bacterium | reverse complement strand
TCTTGATCAGGTGCATGGACAAGATGGACGCCGACAAATGGCCCTCAGTCGTCGCGGACTGATGGCGGGACAAGAAGACGCTGCTCGCGCCAGAGCTTCTGATTTAGAAGGTTTGGGACTGCAGGGACCAAACTTGGGCCGAGAAATTAGAAGACTGAATCGCGAGATTTTACTGAAAACAACGCGGACTTAAATAACGATTAACTCGCTCTTGCCTCAAGCGCCGTCGGTTTAAGTACCGGCTCTTGTTCTGCTTCGAACTCATCCACGCATTTAATGTTCATGCGGATTGTTCCAAGTCGTGAATTTTGAATTTTAGGTAGAGCAACTTTCGTGGTGCTTGCGTTGCACTGATGAGTTTCAAGAGTTTCGAGGACCGCAAGTGCTTCGTTGGGTGTAAAGCCCAAAGACCACGTCGCTTTGATCTTTAGCCAGTTATGTACGTATTCACAGATGTATTCTTCATTTGGCGGCAGATAGCGCTCAGGACCTGCATCGCCCTTCGACATGTTTTCGTGACCGCTGACAGCCAACAAATGGTTATCTTCACGCAAATAGTTCGCGTAATGACAGCGTCGATCTTTCGTCCACTGGTATGCCCCGGACTTATAGGCATTCTTGAGTGGCACGACGTGATCGATTTGAACCGCTTTGGCGAGCTTGTAGGTCTTGCCTGAGTATGGGTCATTCCATTCGCCTTTGAAAACCTGGCAAGGGTTTTGCGAACTGAATTTGATTTTGTCGGTGGAAGTCGCGTCTCGCATAAGAACTTCAGCACGAGTGTTGAGGCAGTTTTCAGGGGCGTTTTCGTTGACCCAGCCGCCAAACATTTCGACGCGGTTATATTTCGGTATAGCGGCGAGGAGTTCTTCCTCGGTGCGATTGTCGATGTTGTTTCGCATGTACTGCAAAAGGTCAAAAACTGCGGCGGCAAGCGGAGAGATTGTGAAGTCAGTGCTTGGAGCGATCTCTGTGTTCAGGCCGGTCTGAACGTCGCGAAGCATTTTTGCTGGGTTGAGACCCGTGAGACCGGAGAAGAGACCGATTTGAACCGCAGGGTGTTGGTGGTTCGACGCCTGAATGGAAGTTTGATTGTCCCCTTCAGCATAAGAAGCCGACCAGGAGACCGAACTTGAGATCGTTATGAGCAGAGCCGCTGCGAGAACCGGGAGAGATGAAATACGTCGGCGATCAGTCATTTAGTTCATCCTAAGTAAGGTGATCGAGATCAAGTGGTCCCGATATGGAACTGTACCCATGTGCCCTTGGGGTTCAGCAACCGAAAACTGGTTAGGATTTGGTTTGCAATGACTTAACGCCTGGCATTTCGCGCTTCGCGTTGTTCGGATGCCCAAAAGCCGAGCCGAATAGTCAAAGGAAGCGCTGTGACAAAAGCCAAAATGCTGAAGTGAATGAGATCTGCTTTTTCAATCATCAATGTATGAACCGTGGCCAGCGCGAACGCGACATAGGTCACCCGATGCAGTGATTTCCATTTTTTCCCAAGGCGTCGCATTGAAAAGTTGTTGGATGTGATCGCGAGGGTGGCCATCAGAATGAATGCAGATGATCCAACCCATAAATACTTCGCTTCGAAAATCGCCTGAAATCCCTCTGGGATTCCTGCCTCGATGAGGAAATGAAATCCTAAATGAACAAAGAGGTAGAGGAATCCCGCGACGCCTAGATGCCTACGGAATTTTTTAAGCGGAACTCGAAGCACGGTTGGGAAGTATCTCAGGATCAATGAGCTCTTCGTCGTCAGCCAGAAATAAGATCCAAGTGTAATATTAAATGCCAACGCGTAGATCGAAACTCGACCGAAAAGGTGAGTGAGTTCCTGCGCAGGGTTAGCACTTGGTCCATTTCCAAAAAACTTAAACCCGATCCAGCCCAGCGGAAGCACAAGACTTACCCAGAGGGCGACTCGAAGGAGTGTATTGACAAGCTTCCCAGAGGAAGAGGGAATGGAGTTCTTTGAGAAGCTCATATGAAAAGTCTCATAGAAAAATCTTAGAGAAGGGATTCAGATTGGACAATCTCGAAAATGGCAGGTTCGGAAGTGAACTGGAAGTCACGCCGGAGACCGCTTATCTTAACCGCCGTGAAATTCTGGCGGGTTTAGGTTTTCTTGGCGCGTCGGCTCTTTTGAATTCTTCGGC
>JAXMMN010000660.1:0-5824 GCA_034366485.1 Bdellovibrionales bacterium | reverse complement strand
AAGCACTGTCGCGAGACTTACTCCGATTTGTTGTTCATGATGATCACAGCGTTTGGCACAGCTGAAAGTGCTGTCGAAGCCATGAAGATGGGCGCGTACGATTACATCACGAAGCCCTTCAAAATCGACGAAGTCCGAATCAACATTGCCAACGCACTTCGAAGTCGAAATCTCGAAGTCGAAAACCGCGTTCTTCGCAAAGAATTGCAAAAAGAATATTCCTTCCAAAACCTGGTTGGAAATTCCGAAGCCATGCACAAGATATTTGAACTTATTCGCAAGGTGTCAGATTCCCCGACGAACGTCTTGGTGACGGGTGAAAGCGGTACGGGAAAAGAAATGGTCGCTAAGGCCATTCACTACAATTCGCCTCTCAAAGACCGGCCGTTTGTTTCGGTCAACTGCGGAGCGATTCCTGAAAACCTTGTTGAGAGCGAACTCTTTGGTCACAAGAAAGGCTCGTTTACAGGCGCTATTTCGGACAAAGATGGTCTCTTCGAAGTGGCTGATGGTGGAACGCTGTTCCTGGACGAGATCGGTGAATTACCACTTAGTTCCCAGGTTCGAATCCTTCGTGCGATCCAAGAAAAAACCGTCCGAAGAGTCGGCGGCACAGAAGATATCAAAGTCGAAGTGCGAATTATCGCTGCGACAAATCGCGATTTAGAGTTCATGGTTCAGCAAGGTACTTTCCGCCAAGATTTGTACTACCGCTTGAACGTCATCAACATCCGCACGCCAGCTCTTCGCGAGCGTCGTGATGATATTCCACTGTTAGCATCGCATTTTCTGCAAAAATACAGTGAGCGCTTCAATAAAGCGATTCAGACGATCTCGAAAGAAGCGATGGATCTCCTTCGCAAGTACGATTTCCCTGGAAACGTGCGCGAACTTGAAAACATCATCGAGCGTACCGTCGCCCTCGAATCTGGCGCGACGGTTCTGCCAGAATCTCTACCTCAGTTTGTTAATACTCCATCCGGTCGGAAGATGGTTTCAAGCGATGGTATTGAAATCACAGATGATGGCATCGACCTTCAAAAAGTTCTCGATCAGTTAGAGAAGGAACTTTTGGTCAAAGCTATTCACCAAGCCAATGGCGTTAAAAAACGCGCTGCTAAACTTTTAGGGATCACGTTCCGTTCGATGCGTTATCGCGTCGAGAAGTTTAGCCTAGGAAAAGTAGACGACGACGAACTACCCGACGAAGAATAATCCAAAACGATTTAGGCGGCGATCTGCTGCGTTGCTTACGTTTCCTGCTTGTGCGACGTATTGCTGGCGTCGCTACGGCCTCTGGCCTACGCTGCTTTCGATGCAGTGGCATCGAAAGATTGTTACAGCGGGTACGCCTCCGCGCAGGAAACGACGCGCCTTGCATCTCATCCGCCTAAATCGTTTTGGTAGTGTGTCCCGGCCTTTTTGGGGAAGGGACGCTGAAGCCTTCGGCTTACCGCGGGCGTGGGGACGCTGAAGCCTTCGGCTTGCCGCGGGTGTGGGGACGCTTAGCCCTTCGGGCTGTCGCGAAATATTATTGGGTAAGTAGCAGGAGGAGCCATGCGGTGCCGCCGCCGCCTAGGATTGTTAGCCAGGCTGGCAATACTTTTTTGAAGGTTAGGACGAAGCTGATGGCGGGAAATAGGAACCAGATCGTTAGACTTATCAAATGGCGATTTGCTAGGGGGCTTTGGAGATCGAGATCCATTGCTAGGAGAGCAGCGGGTTCTAGGAGCTTGATCACACTTGCTACGATCGCACCGACCACGCAGGAAATTGCGCCGAAGCTAAATCTCTTCCACTGCTGACTTTTCGAGACCTTTTCCCAAAGTTTGGGAAACCAAGTTGTCATGTGAATGTAGGGGACAAGAAAAATTCCGATCGTGGCGGTGATCGCACCGAGGACGCCGGCGACCTTTGCGCCAATGTAAGTTGCGGTGATCACGACGGGGCCGGGTGTGATTTGTCCAAAAGTCAGTGCTTCTAAAAATTCGGCGTGCGTCATCCACTGAAGCTTGTCGACAAACTCGCTTCCTAGGAGCGGCACAATCGCAAGGCCACTTCCAAAAACCATGGCTCCAGCTTTTAATGACGTCAGAAATAGTTCTAAATGAACTTGCGTCCCGGTCAGACCAATCATGCCGGACGGCACTAAGATGGGTGAAGCGGAAGCGAGAAGAAGCGTGAAGGAAAAAACCTTTCCTTTCACCGGCGCGAGAGACAAAAGACCGCAGAACAAAATTGCTACTGGCTCGAGCGAGGGGCGAATAAGCGTTATTAAAAAACCAAAGGCAATAAACAGAATTCGTGCAAGCCGTTCCATTTTCTCCGCGGGACCTTGGGCATCGGTGAGTGAGAGTCCTTTTGCCAGCGGCACCACGCTTGCCAAAATTAATCCCAACGCTGCTGCCTGAAGTCCGATGGACGCACTTTGAGTCCACTTCCATTGCGACCAAGTCTGATAGGACATCGCCAAGAATGTCATCAGTGCAGCAGACGGGAGTACCAGACCAAGGGCGGCGAGGGTTGCGCCCAAGCGAGGAGCTTGAACAAGAAGTCCGCGCTGGTAGCCGAGAAACACAGCTGTTTGAAATGCAACGGGGCCAGGCATTGTCTTAATTGCAGCGAAAATTTGCGCGAACTGAGCCCTCGGAAGCCAACGATCGCCGAGCTCGGCTTCCATTTGCGCAACAAGCGCAAGAGGTCCGCCAAATCCGACGCAGCCAAGTCGAAGGAAATAGAGTGAGATTTCTCGAAGGATCTGACGTTTTTGGTTGGTATCTGCCATAAACTTTCGACGATACTAAGCCTATGTTATCAATAGAACAAGAACCGATCCGACTTCCGCCAATAGAATCGGAAGTCGAAGTTTCAGAAGGTCGAAAAATTCGGTTTCGTCGCGAGCATGACTCCTCGTCTGCTCGTCTTGTCGTTCCGCGCCGGTTTCAATTCTTGTGGGATCAAGTTAAAATCGGAGCATCTTTGTATGATCTGTCTCTTCGCTCGCGAGCGACGGGTTCAAACAACCGAGTTTTTTTAGAGGTTGCGAGTTTTCTTTGTTTTCTTGTCGACAATGATTTGATCGACGATGTTCGGTTGGTGCGAATGGCCGATTCTATTCGGGGAGAATATGAATGGCCCGAGGATGTGACTAAGATCGTCTCCTCGAGTTCTGTCCTTTCTGTTTGGGCGCGGCGCGGGTCGCTGACAAAAGGCACTGAATTTAGTTTCTTGTCGCGAGCCTACGACTCCGTGTTCGCACTATTGGCTTTGTTATCGTTGCCGGTCGCAGCCTTCATCATTGTTGTCTTGATAGACGTGACGAAAAAAACATCTCTCCTGGAGCCGTTCATTTCTGTTTTTCGTTGGGGCCACTCGGCCGTCGGTCTTGTGGCCGGACTGCTAGTTACTGGCATTCTTGGCCGATCGCTTGTGGCGATTCTTCGCACGGTGGGTTCAAAGCTCGGCAAAGACGCGGGCGAACTTTCCGTCGCATGGGACCTTTTGGGGCCTCACCTCTCGTTCAATGCGCACACAGTAACGGGTGCGCTGAGAAGAGTTTCTGATTTTCTCATATGCTATTCGGCCATATTGGTACCAGTCTTGTTTTGGATTGTGCTTCGCAAAGCCGATGCACTTTCAATTTTCAAAAATCTTTCGCTTGGGCAGCTTCTAAGTTCAAGCACTCCGCTTCTATTGTTTTTTTCTGGTTCCTTCGCCGTTGCGGCTCTGATGACTCACCCTTCGACAAGAAGCGAGTTAACCAAGTCCCTTAGGGTATGGAACCGTACACCACTTGTTTGGCGGGAAGACGATGAACTTCGTGAGGTCGAAACTTTTCATCGACTGGGCGGAGTCTTGTCGATTGCGATTGCTTTGCTTTGTGCAGGGACCTTGACCGTGGCCGCGTGGCTTGCGTGGGGCGCGGGCGAAAGGAAAATAACCGCGGCGGTTTGTGTCGTGAGTCTCATTTTGTTTTCATTGGCCTATCTTGAACCGATTTTTGGACACGCACTTCCGGGCGCTTCCACGCGCAACCGGCGCCGACGGCTTTGGGCGACCAAAGTAAAAGTGCTCGCTGTTGCAGCGGCCGATCGAGAGGCTTGGGCCCAGCTTCCAGTGCTGCGCCAGCTGACACCGCCAATTCGCAATCAACTGATTTCGATGGCGAGAGTTGTGGAGTACAAACCGGGAAAGTCGATTTGTCGTCAGGGCTCGAACGATCGTTCGCTGTTTATTGTTTTGGAAGGTCGCTTAGGAGTCGCTAAAAGTTTTGATGGTCGACGGCGAAAGGTTGTCGCGATATTGACGGCGGGATCCGTCTTTGGCGAAACGGCTTTCTTCTTTGGTATGCCTCGCACCGCTGATGTCGTGGCAATGGAAGATTGCAAGCTTTTGGAGATCCCTTACGTCGCTTCTATGCAAAACCTTGATTTGTCTTCGAGCGAAGAGTTTCAGTTTCGCGTGTGGCTGCTTCAGGCCCTTTCAGGAAACCCTATGCTCAAAGACCTTCCTTCGGAAGCGATGGACACATTGATTTTTGCCGGCAAACGAAAGCTCTTTAAGGCGGGGCAGCCCGTATTTACGGAAGGTGCTCCGGCGGACTCCTGCTATTTCATCGCGCAAGGTCGAGCGAGTGCCGTGCAGCACGGAAAGAAAATCAATGAAATGGGAGCTGGGGATGCGTTCGGAGAAATCGCGCTGCTAAAGGTTGGATCCCGTCGCACCGCTTCTGTGGTGGCAGATAGTGATCTGCTTTGTATGGAGCTCGACATCGAAAGCTTCTGGGGACTTCTGGCAGCGCGTCTTCCCCTTGGGGCCGAGATCGAGCGGCTTGCTCTGAGGCGCCTGAAGGCTGACGAGGAACGTCGATCGAACGACGTGTAAAGGCGCTTAGCTAGGGAAAAACCCTTTTAAAGCACACCTATTGGCCGCCATTGCTGGCACTGTGACTGCACTCCCTAACCGCGGTTCTACACGCGGCACGTAACTGGGAGAGACAAGTGTTCAAGGGATTGACACGTTTGACCGTGGGCTTATGCGCCACTGTCATTCTCATTTCATCGATATTCATTTCGTCGCCAGCGATGGCAAATATCTTTGGCGAAGACCGTCGCAAAGATCTGTTTCCAGTGCCAAACTTTTTGCAGCCCATCGGCGTACTCAGGTCCATTCCTGATGATCAAAATTGGGGAACGGCATTTCTCGTTTCCGAGTGTCACATTGCCACAGCCTTTCATGTGGCGTTTCCCAATCACAAAGAGGCTCGATTTAAACCAAGTTCGAAAATGAAGTCGCGTTTCTACGTCGGGCGAACCGGCGAAACTCGCGGAGTTTCGGGTGGGCAGCCGTTTGGCTTTCAGATGACGGCACTTGCGACGCCCGTGACGTGGGGAAATTTCAGTTCGAAGGACTACCGGGGGCTACTCGGTGACTGGGCGATCTTAGAGCTAGATGACTGCCTTGGTCGAATATTCGGCACGCTGAGTTTAACAGCCAGTCTTCAAAGTCACGTCGTTCGTGGAACCGAGATCTCGTTTGCTGGTTTTCCGCGTGATCGCCAGGATGTCATCGGAATTTCCTGGGAAGAGCGGTGCTCGATTAAGGATTGGGGCCCGGGAACATTGGTAGGCATTGACTGTGGCGTTCGCGACGGTGCGTCCGGTGGACCATTGTTAGAAAGAATTGAAGTGCCCGATGGGCTTGGCGGCATCAAATCCAGCTACGTTGTCGTAGGAATCGCGATTCGTGAGCTCCGGCCACGAGACAGTGTCGTTTCTGCGTACCATCCAAAGTTCCGAAACATAGCGCTTCTTTCTGAGTCGTT
>JAXMMN010000659.1:0-4890 GCA_034366485.1 Bdellovibrionales bacterium | reverse complement strand
GCTATCAGAATCTTTGCAAGCTCTCGTCAATCGGCTACCAGGAAGGGTTTTACTACAAGCCTCGGCTCGATTGGGACGTCATCAAAGAGTACAGCGAACATTTGATTGCGTTGACCGGCGGGTCAATGGGCGAGCCTGCCTACGCGTTTACACGATTCGGTGCTGATGCGGCTCTTCAAAAAATTCGCGACATGAAAGAAGTGTTCGGCGATCGCCTTTATTTGGAACTCAATCGCACTGGCACTCCAGAATGGAATGAGGTCGTTCCGTTCTTGGTTGAAGCCTCAAAGATCACAGGCGTTCCGCTTGTCGCCGCCAACAATGTTCATTACCTCGATCAGGCAGATCAAATCGGCCAAGAGGTCCTAATTTGTATCGGGTCCAATAAAACACTGCATGACGAAACTCGCTATCGCCTCGGTAGCGATCAGTTCTATTTCAAAACACCCGGCGAGATGAAGTCGCTTTTCAAAGATCTACCGGAGGCCTGCTCGCGCACGCTGGAAGTTGCCGAACGTTGTGATGTTAAATTCAAGATCAAAGATGACGCTGGAAAGGCGATCTACCACCTCCCGTATTTTACAAGTGACGATGGACAGGCGCCGTCGGATCTGATTTTAAAAATGACGGAAGAGGGACTGAAAGAACGCTTTCTTGAAGCGGAAAAAATCGGAACACCTGTTCCGGAAGAAAAAAAGCCAGAGTACTATAAGCGCATGGAGTACGAATTAGGAGTCATCGATAAGATGGGCTTCACCTCGTATTTTCTGATCGTCCAAGACTTTATCAACTGGGCGAAAAATAATGGAATTCCAGTAGGTCCTGGCCGCGGTTCGGGTGCTGGCTCTTTGGTCGCTTACTGCCTGAGAATCACAGATTTAGATCCCGTTCCGTATTCTCTTCTCTTCGAGCGTTTTTTGAATCCCGAACGTGTTTCGATGCCCGATTTCGATATCGACTTTTGCCAAGATCGACGACAAGAGGTCATTCAGTACGTCACGAAACGATATGGCGACGAAAACGTTTCGCAGATTATCACCTATGGAAAACTTCAGACACGCGCTGCGATCAAGGACGTAGGCCGGGTTTTAGGGATGGCGTTTGCGGAAGTCGATGTGATCACAAAGTTGATTCCGGAAAAACTGGGAATCACAATTGATGAAGCGATTGCCGATGAGCCACGTCTCCGCGAGCAGATGGATCAGAATCCGCAAATTGCGAATCTGATTGATCTAGCGAAAAAAATTGAAGGCCTTGTCAGGAACGCTGGAATCCATGCGGCAGGGGTTGTCATTGGTGACGCGCCACTCGTTACATATGCGCCTATGTACCGCGGTGCTGCCGATGAACGGGTCGTTCAGTATGACATGAAGTGGGCCGAAAAAATTGGTCTTATCAAATTCGATTTCTTAGGCCTTAAGACTTTAACTCACATTAAAAACGCACTGGACCTGATTCGCGAAAATCGATCAAAAACAATCACGTCGCGAGAAATTCCAATTCACGATCCTGGCATCTATGAGCTGATGTCCAAGGGGGATCTCCTTGGGGTGTTCCAGTTCGAAGGTGACGGGATCACGGGTGCGGTGAAGTCAATCAAGCCAAAGTGCTTTGAGGACATCACCGCGATCAACGCACTTTATCGACCAGGTCCGATGGATATGATCCCGGACTACACGCGAAAAATGCATGGCGAAGAAGAGGTGGAGTACCTTTTCCCAGAGCTCGAACCAATATTAAAAGAAACCTACGGAATTATTGTTTACCAAGAACAAGTTATGGCGATCGCCTCGCGAATCGCGAGTTATACCCTGGGTGAAGCCGATCTTCTTCGCCGCGCAATGGGGAAGAAAATCGCCGCCGAAATGATGCAGCAAAAAGAGCGCTTCATGGATGGGGCGGCGAAGAACGGTTTCGACGCCAAAAAGGCGGATGAACTTTTCGAATTGATGGCGAAATTCGCCAACTACGGTTTCAACAAGTCTCACGCAGCGGCCTACTGTGTAGTCAGCGCGCAAACGGCTTGGTTGAAGCGGTACTATCCCGTCGAGTTTTACGCCGCACTATTGTCGACGGAAATGTCGAACACCGACAATATCGTACGGTACGTCAAAAATGCGCAGATGCGCGGAATTGAAGTGCGTCCACCGCATGTGAATCATTCGGAATATAAGTTTACAGTGAAGGGCGACACGATTTTCTTTTCTCTCGGCGCAATCAAGGGCGTTGGAGAAGGCGCGGTCGATGCGATCGTTCAAGCTAGGAACGCCGCAGGTGGTAAGTTCAACTCACTGGAACAGTTTTTTGAGATGGTCGACATCAAAAAGATCAATAAAAAAGTTGTTGAATGCTTAATCAAGGCTGGTGCTTTTGAGGGCTTTGGTTACCACCAGGCACAGCTGATGGATGGGTACGAGCGCTTCTTTAAGCGCGCAGAAGGCGCACGAAGAGACCGCGAAATAGGACAAGGGTCCTTGTTCTCAATGCTCGATACAAATGAAGCTGGCGAGAACTCAGAAAAAGTAGTTCTCGAAAGCCGCAGGCAATGGCCACGAGCTTTAAAGCTACAGAACGAAAAGGAAGTCTTAGGTTTTTATCTCAGCGATCATCCGCTGACAGGTTTAGACAAGCTCTTCCGTATTTGGGTGACTCGAGAAATCGCAGGGCTCAGTCAAGAGCCGCCGGATAAGCGCGTTGTTATTGCGGGACTGGTGACGAGCTTCCGAGAGATCATCAGCAAAAAAGGCGCCCGTATGGCCTTTGCAAGTCTTGAGGATTTAACAGGTCAGATTGAACTAATTATTTTCCCAGAAGCCTATGTAAAGGGCGAGCTTGCGCTCAAGGGCGATCAACCGCTGCTGGTTGGCGGCCAACTTAAAAAGGAAAATGATTCTCTAAAAATCCTAGTAGATCGCGTGGCTCCGCTCGAAGAAGTGCTAGGCAAATCGAAAGCCGTCACATTTAAAATCGATTCGACGATGACGGACAAGCTTCCTGAGTTGCAGAACCTGATGTCGAGATTTCCTGGGCCAACGGGTGTTGAACTTCAAATGGAAATCGAAGTTGATCTTGAGGAAAAACAAGGTTCGAATTCCATAAAGAAAATGATCACGATGGAAGTTGAAGAGCCCAAAGGGATTCAAGTAACGAACGCCTTTTTTGAAGATCTTCATGGTCTCTTTGGGCAAACAGATTTTGTTGAGATTCGAGGATAATATGAAACATAATTTCTTTTTGCCGCAAATTACCCTCGTGCTAACAATCATGATCAGTGCGGTTTCGCCGGCTCAAAATATTGAAGACGAACTTTTATCGATCACCGAAGAAGGAACCTCGAAAGCGACTTCGCAAGTTGAAGCGGCACGAGAAATTCAAGCTAAAGCAGTCAGCGGATCCGCGCGAGAGCAAGTGATCGAAATAATCGGCGAAAAACGCTACTCAAAAAATCGCGCGCTTGTTGAGAATCGTATTGTCCGAGAAGCCGCTAAGTTCATTCCGTTTGTCCAACCGCACGATGTACAAAAGCAACCCGATGGTTCGTGGAAAATGAAAGTCGACCTGAAGGTTTCCGTCGGAAGCCTCAGAAAAATGGTCATCGACACCGGACTTTTAACAGATGCAGATACACCAGTGACAATGCTCCCAATGATTACGTTCACAGATCGGTTCAAATCCGTCAGCTTTCGTTGGTGGATGGGTGATTCGCAAGATGAAGTGCGAAAGACGATCGTCGACTGGTCGAGAGTGTTCGATTCAGGCCTTCATAAAGAGCTTATGCGACAGGGTTTTCACCTTTTGCTGCCGCTTGATGAAACAGTTTCGAATCAAATTCCGGCCGTTTTTCGAACTGATCGAGCGTCTGGCCAAGATCTAAAGTCGTTAGGTGACTATCTCGGAATCTCAATGGTTGTGCGAGGGGACGTTCGCATCAAGGATTCAAAAGAAGTTCCGGGGTCTTGGCAGGTGCAAATCAAACTTGAAGTGCTTCCAGTTCAAGGTGGGCGCACGGTTGCAGAAATCAGTCGTACACTTGAAACCGACGTCGGTCCGGCTGCAATTGTTGTGAAAAAGAAAATCGAAAAAGAGATCGCTGATATTTCAAAAGATCTCGCGACCCAGGTTTTCGAAGCTTGGACACGAGGCACGCTGGCGGCAACGACTTTGCGACTTGCGGTGAGAGGGAACTTATCACCACGTCAGCTTTCTGAATTCCGTAGCCAACTGATGAAGTCGAAATCTATGCGAGACATCAAGGCGATGCGAGAGAGAATGTTTGAACCTGGTCGGGTTGTCTATGAGGTCGACTATGCAGCCTCTGCCGAAGAGTTTCGCGACAAACTGAAAACGCTTGAGCTGTCGGGATTTCAAGGCAAGCAAGTCGTTGATAGTGAACTCGGCGAGGCGGATGGAATCACAGTGCCGTACACCCTGGAAGTAAGGCCAAAAAGCCTCTAGACATAGGTCGAAACAGGACCTCGAGTTTCAGACGAACGCCCGCTCCTCGGGTTAGTATTTACATATGGAAATCAGAGTTAAAACCGTCGCCGCAGTCATCGGATTGATCGCACTATTTACTTCTGGTTGTTCGCTCATCGGCGCCAACCGTCAGGTCGGAATTCAAAAATCGGCAGCGCCAGAGGTCCGCGATGTTCCGTTTGAAGCGCGCGAGACCAAGGAAGCTCCGTTGCGAAAACGTGTCTTGGTTCTTCCTTTTATCGACGGCGGCCAGACGCAGTCGGACCGCGCAAGCATGGTGGCGCGGGAAACTTTTTTAAAACTGTTAAGAAAGACGGATGAATTTGTTGTCGTAGCAAATTCGGATTTTCCTAAAGATGTGAACGCCTTCTTAAAGGGACCAGAGTACGACCTCGAGGCCATGGCAAAAATCGC
>JAXMMN010000658.1:0-1964 GCA_034366485.1 Bdellovibrionales bacterium | reverse complement strand
TCATAGATTTTTTCTCTGATGCAGAGCCGTCCGCAGGCTGAATCGGCGATTGGCCCATAGACTTGCAGTCGCGCCCTTCGGTGAGTCCATAATTTTCTGCTATACGCATAGCTAACTGACCACAAAATTGAAGGCGCGCGGTCTCTTGCCCGTTGGCGGGATCAATTGGCGCTAGTTGTGACTGCGGCGTGTAGCCGACAAGCGATCCACTTTCTACATCGGCAACTTCATCTTCAAGTCGCAATCCTTTTTCTTTCGATAGTTTCAGATCAAGGAGCAAGTGATAGGCGCGCTTTGCCGAGTCGTCCTCCGCAGGGGCCGCCGGCGCAGAGGCCAGCTTACCTGGAGTCGGTTTTACGTGGCTAGGATCGCCAAATTCGAAGGCTTCCGCCAATTTGCCATTTTTCGTGATCTCGCTTGAAAGTGCTACCTGATCTCCGGGTTTATAAACTTGAAATCGATGCGAGGATTCAAAACCGGAACGTTGAAAAATGGCATTCAGAACAGGGGCGCAGCCCTTCGTCAAAAATTCCAGCGCAGAAGCTTCGAGTGCTAGGCGATCAGGAGCCGATGTCGATGTGTTTGCTGATGTTTCTTTAGGGGTCGACGTGCCTTCATGATTGGAAAACTTCACGGCGATCACCTGACGGAGCCCAATTTTATTACCTTTCGTGCGGCCAACCTGAAAGCGCGGTGTGATTTCATGATCAATTATTTGATTGGTCTGATCTCGACGGCAAACCTGAATTTTTTCGCGAATCACAGTGCGAGCGGAACCGTTGAGTTTTGCTGTGTAACATTGCTTCAAGTGAGCCGATAGTGGACTAGGCGGCGCAGACTGAATGGGTTGTGGCGAGCTTGTACCACCTGAACATGCGGCGATGCCAAAAACCAATATGGTAAAGCTTGATGCGACGACTAAGGATCTTCCGATATCAGACGTCGCAACATGTGCCGGATTTTTTCTTTCAACACTTTTCGACACGTCCTGCTCCTTCGGTACCTGCTAAAGTCAACCAATCGCCACCAACCAGCGGACTAGCGAACCAACCGACCAATACAATTGCAGTGCCAAGATCGAACCACCTCTCAGTTCGCATCGGGCTGACTTTTCCTGCCAAAAGGGCCCAAAAAGGGCGCTCGTATTTTCGTATTTACGACTTGCCTAACGCTGCGCACATGGAGGACCGTGTTTCCCTATGAAAACGAACTCTGATTCGACCCTTTCTAGCTTCTCACTTTCATCTCTGCCCGCAATGCGCGAAGTCCCTCCCACGGCAGGCTTTAAAAAAGGCGATGTACTCGTAGTCTTCGGCGAATTGTTTGCACGCGGCTATGCCAATGGCATTGTCGATGAAGCCGAGCGCCACGGTTTAACGGTCATACGCTCGACGGTTGGCAGACGCGACCCGTCTGGCCCGATGGCTGGCCAACTTCGCAAACTCAATGAAACTGAACTCAAAGATCAAAAAACGCCCTTCATCAACGTTCCCCTCGAAGCGGGTTTTGATCTCGAGCCTGCGTTCGACGGTGGCCCGACGCCAAATTCGTTTTTCGAAGGCGTCAAGCTGAGCGAATGGGAAAAAGCGGAAGCTGATTTTTCGATGATCGAAAAATCGCGAGCGCGTGGACGCGATCGATTTAGGAAGTCTGTTAAAGAATATGTGACGCAGTTGAAAGCGATGATTCCTAAAGGTGCAAACGTCATCTTCTGCCATACCATGGCTGGCGGCGTACCGCGCACAAAAGTCATCATGCCAGTCATGAACCGTGTCTTTAAAGGAATTGGCGATCGGCACGTTCCATCGAGCACGCTCTTTGAATCAGCGATTGGAAGATACGCGCTAATGAATTTCGACGATGTGACGGCAGAAACGTATCGCACGCTTGTCGAAGAGACGTCGGAACTTCGTGACGACATCAACCGCAGCGGCGGAACGGCTCGATACATCGCCTATGGTTAC
>JAXMMN010000657.1:0-2486 GCA_034366485.1 Bdellovibrionales bacterium | reverse complement strand
TAAGACGCTTGCGCTTTCGCGCCGCTGATGAATTAGGGCCTTGAGCTTTCGCTCTAAGCTCGCTATGACGGCGTCATATGACGCAAAATAAAGAGTTCATTGAGCTGACAGGTGAAGACGTCGATCTGAAAACGATTTGGCGAGTCGCGAACTCGTGGAAAAACCCGTCGTCCGTAATTCAAGTAGGACTCGCGGCGGATGCGAAGAACGCCATGGCGATTTCAAGAAGCTATATTGAATCACGCATGGAAACTGGTGAAGCGATTTACGGTGTGAACACTGGATTCGGCGCCTTCTCGTCAGTTCGCATCAGCGACGAAGAAATCGAAACACTCCAGAAAAATCTCATTCGTTCTCATTCCGTCGGTGTCGGCGACTACTTCACAAAAGAACAAGCGCGAGCGATTTTGTTTTTGCGCGCCAACGCACTTTCTCGAGGTCACTCTGGAATTCGCGTCGCGGTGGTTGAAAAGCTTTTGGAATTTTTGAATAACGATTTGATTCCGGCTATTCCTCAACAAGGCTCGGTTGGTGCAAGTGGTGACTTAGCACCGCTTTCCCATTTGGCTTTGGCGGTCATCGGTGAAGGAAAAATCTTCGATCCCGAAGACCAAGAGTATTTCTTGGCGGTTCGCGAAGGTCGCGCGCAGGCAAAGCATCCTCGCGTTGTGCCAGTCGCCGAAGTGTTAAAGAAAAAGGGAATTGCGCCCTTGGAATTGAAGGCCAAAGAAGGCCTTTCGATGATCAACGGCTGTCAGGTCATGACGGCGGTCGGTTTACTAGCTGCCTACGAGGCAAAGAATTTGGCGCTTCTCACGGATCTCGCTGGCTCGATGACCGTTGAGGCCATGCAGGGGTCGCGTTCGGCGTTTGATCCTTTGAATTCGATGGTTCGCCCGCATGAGGGCGAAATGAAAACAGCAAGAAACTTGAACGTGATTTTGGGTGCGACGTCTCCCATTGCGGAGTTTCACAAAGATTGCGGACGCGTGCAGGATGCCTACTCCCTCCGCTGTATGCCGGCGGTTCACGGTGCGGCGAAAGATGCCCTTCGTCGCGGTATTCA
Organism: Bdellovibrionales bacterium; assembly: GCA_034366485.1. Classification (GTDB taxonomy): domain Bacteria; phylum Bdellovibrionota; class Bdellovibrionia; order Bdellovibrionales; family JAMPXM01. The sequence goes on along the minus strand of JAXMMN010000657.1, from coordinate 1,420 downwards.
GGTTTTGGAAGTCGAGGCCAATTCTTCGACCGACAATCCGTTGGTGTTTGCGCCAGCGGCGCCAGGAGGCTTGGGTAAGATTCTTTCGTGCGGAAACTTTCACGGCGAACCGGTCGCATTTCAGCTCGACTTCATGGCTATTGCACTCTCGGCGATGGCTTCAATTTCCGAATGCAGAATTGAAAAGCTCATCAACCCGGCGATGTCGGGTCTTCCTGCCTTCTTGGCGCCCAAAGGTGGGCTCAATAGCGGCCACATGATTGTTCAAGTGGCTGCCGCGTCTCTCGTGAGCGAAAACAAGATTCTGTCGCACCCAGCGAGCGTGGATTCGATTCCAACATCTGCGGACAAAGAAGATCACGTGTCCATGGGAACAATTGCCGCTCGAAAGTTTCAAATGATTGTTCGCAATGCGGAATCGATCGTCGCAATGGAGTTCTTGGCCGCGGCTCAAGCTCTGGACATGTTGAAGGACGACAAAGGTCAGTCCCTGAAGGCTGCGGGCCTCGTAAAAAAAGCCCACGATCTCATTCGGTCCAAAGTGCCATATGCTGAAACGGACCGTATCTTTCATGACGATATTGAAGCTGTCCGCGGCCTCATTCGCTCGGGCGAGCTAGTGGCCCTTGTCGGGGATCTCGAGTTTTAAGCCTTCCCAATCAAACCCAAAGTGGAACCGGAAAACATTTTCGTTTGAAACGCATCGTTTTTTCCGGGTCCTTGGGTTGGCCAAGCTAGGACTTGCGAAGTCTGGTAAGCTCGATCCCCTATGGGAAATAAAAAATTAGTTCAGTTTCAAATTTCGCCATTCGTTTCTAGATGGCTTCTCCTTGCGCTCGCGCTGACGATTCTTGCGGTATGGAGCCCGATTGCGGCTGATGCGGCTGATGGCCGCGCGACTGCATTTTCTTGTCGCGCATTTCCGAATGATCAACGCGAGATCATTCAGTATGGCTTCATTCATTCAACAAACCTTCAAGGCGAGTTGGTTTTGGTTAACGGGATGTCGGTTGAACTCGAGCGCACGCGCCCGGATCTGCTGACGTACAAGATGAAGCGCGGTGCAAAGCTCATTACTCAAGGCACCATCAAAGGGACTACCACGCAATTTGCTATGACCGCTGGTGGCCCTTGGGGTGCCGAGCTTCATTGCACAACCGCACGCGAATAGTTCCGCTAGCGCGCCTTGGTGGACGTGTGAAGCCCACACGTTTTTAGCGCGTCGACGAACGTGCGAAACCCCGCGGCTTGTTTCTCCATTAGACTTAATATGAGCGGATCTTTGAGGCGACCTTCCGGGTTCGCCTCTGTTTTTTTGTAGTGTTGGAAAACATTGATCAGAAAAATACGTTCAGGAAACATGAAGGAGTTTCGGTAGCCAAACACTTGCTGAAGATGCTCGACCGGACGAAGGCCACCA
>JAXMMN010000656.1:0-1987 GCA_034366485.1 Bdellovibrionales bacterium | reverse complement strand
GAGCACTTTGGGGCTTTGGTTTTGTTGCGGCGATGTGGTCACTAAAAGCCGGGGGCCCCTTGGCCATCACCGGCTGGCGCTTTGTGGTTGCAGCGGCCATTGGGCTTAGTTTCACGTTCCTGATCCGCCGAGGTCGAGCAGTCCAAACAAATTGGAAGTTGAATCTTAAAACTGCCGCCATTCCAGGACTATTCATAGCCGGTACTTTGATTTTTCAGACCTGGGGTCTTCAGTACACGACGGCCACCAAAAGTGGGTTCATCACATGCCTCTATGTTTTGATTGTTCCTTTTATCGAGCCACTTCTTGGCGGTCCTCGGCCCCTGCGTGCCGTTTGGTTGAGTGCGCTTGGTGCATTGGTGGGTGTCGCGTTGATGTGTGGCCTCTTCACGGCACAAGATTTGGATGAACGATCTCGCCTAAATTTGGGCGACTTTCTAACCTTGCTTGCGGCTTTCTGCGCGTCGTTTCATATCTTGGCCATTGATCGCATTGGCAGCAAACTCGGCCAAGGATTTGATAGCCACAAATTCAATACGGCTCAAAGTCTCGCGGCAGGTCTTCCGACCTTGGCGATTGCTCTTGCCATAGAACCGGGCGCCTTTAGTTTTCCCGTTCGATTGATCGCAGACCCAGGTGTCGCAACAATTGGATTTTTAAGTCTTGCGATTGGTTCGACGTTGATCGCCTTCGCGCTGCAGGTTCGAGCACAAAAGTACATTCCGCCTACCACAGCGTCGCTCTTGTTTTTACTCGAATCGCCCTTTGCCGCGATCTTCGCGACACTTCTGCTCAACGAAATAATGGGCCCCACCCAACTCCTAGGCGGCGCGATCATTCTCACATCTGTCGGACTTGCAACTTACAAGAGCGTACCGAAGTAGAGTCTGCGCCAAATTAATACAGCAGAAACTCGCGGCGATCTTCTAACCACGACGCTTCGTCACGCTTCATTCTCGCGTCGAAGGCCTCGGTCGAAGCTGTGGGTTGATCCACCCATTCACGAAGTGCAGGACCGCCGTTGATCAGATCAATCGCGAGTCGATCTTTTTCGTATTCATAGTGAAAATCGCGCCAGATCGGATACTCCGGAGAAAGCGTTCGAATGGCTTTTAACCAAAGTGCGACCAGGCGGTAAGGTTTAAATTCTTCATGCTGGTAGGCCTGGCTGTCGACGTGAATCTGAAATCCACCAATAATTTTTCCCGCGTGTTTTTGAAACGTCGGTAAAAACCAAGTCGGACGCAGAAGACACCCCTTCATCCACTGCGGCCGAAGCGTATACATTTTTTCGAGGACTTCTTGGGGATCCAACTTTTCGGCCCCCAACGTTTCTAGCGGCCTCGTTGTGCCGCGACCTTCTGAAAGTGTGGTGCCCTCAATTAATACTGTTCCTGGAAATGCGCGCGCCATCGAAAGACTTGCCGCATTTGGGCTTGGGTTCACCCACGAGATCTGCCCTTCAGGCCACCCATAGCCAGGCGCTGCGCCCGGATCGTAGCCTTGCATTTTTACGACATCGAATTCGACATCAAGCTTTAGACGTTTCTTAAACCACAGACCTGCTTCCCCTAGCGTAAGTCCGTGCCGCATCGGAAGCCCCTCGGCAGCACCAACGAAACTGACATAGCCCTTCTCAAGAAGAGTCCCCTCAACCGGTCGTCCTGCAGGATTGGGTCGGTCAAGTACGATCACTCGCTTTCCAAGCTTCGCACATTCTTCCATCACATAGAGAAGCGTGGTCAAAAAAGTGTAGATTCTGGTTCCGACATCTTGCAAATCGACTAGCAAAACATCGAACGTTTCCAGCATCGCCGAAGTGGGTCTTCGAACTTCCCCATAGAGTGAGAACACGGGCACTTTCCAAACCGGATCGATGTAATCTTCGGTCTCCTGCATGTTGTCTTGTTTCTCGCCACGCATGCCATGCTGAGGCCCAAAGGCCGAAGTGACTTTGAACTCTCCGCTTTCTTTTGCGAACCGGATC
>JAXMMN010000655.1:0-1483 GCA_034366485.1 Bdellovibrionales bacterium | reverse complement strand
TCAGGAGGCGTGGGTTACACGACAGAGCCATTGCGATCATCACACGCTGGCGCATACCGCCGGAAAGTTGGTGAGGATAATCGTCGACGCGATTGTCTGGTTCGGGGATGCCGACCAGCTTGAGCATGTCGATCGTCTTTTGGCGGATTTGCGCTTTTGAAAGTCCTTTTTGATGGAGTTCAATCGCTTCGCCGATTTGGTTGCCGATGGTGAAAACAGGATTGAGGGAAGTCATTGGTTCTTGGAAAATCATCGCGATGTCGTTACCGCGAATTTTTCGCATTTCTTCGTCTGACAACGTAAGAAGGTTTTTGCCGTCGAAGAGAATTTCGCCGCCTTCAATTTTTCCGGGAGGTGTCGGGATCAGACGCATCACCGAAAGTGACGTGACGGATTTACCGCAGCCCGATTCGCCAACGATGCCGAGGGTTTTGCCTTCTTCGAGTTTAAAGCTGACATCATCAACAGCTAGAAACTGACCGTCGTCGGTCTTAAAGCCTGTCTTCAGATTTTTTACTTCTAACAGAATCCCCACGAGTTCCCCTTTGAGCGGAAAGAGCTAAGCCGTTTACTTATATCGTTTTCTGGCCGTCAGCGTCACTTGTTCTTCATCTTCGGATCTAGCGCCTCTCTCAATGCGTCATTGAAGAGATTGAACGAAAGGATCAATCCAAACATGAACAGCGTAGCGGCGGCGAGGTTTCCCCAATAGGGTCGCGCGAGTTCGTTCTTGGCGTCGTCAATCATCAATCCCCAGCTTGGTTGGCTAGGATCCACCCCGAGTCCGAGATAACTGAGAATGACTTCGATCTTGATTGCGGAAACAAAGCCCAAACCGAACTGAACAAAGGCTAGGTGAGCGACATTCGGCAAAATGTGGCCAAATATTTTTCGTCCGTCCCCAGCGCCAATGGCGTGCGCAGCCATCACATAGTCGCGGTTCTTGTGTTTAAAGAACTCGCCTCGAACTAACCGAGCGGTCGTGACCCAGCTAGTGAGTCCAACTGCGATGAAAACGTTTATAAGTCCGCGACCAAGGACAAATGTCAGCGATGGGATCAACAAAATGTACGGGATAGAGTCGACGGTCGTGTAGAGCCAAACGACGAAAGCGTCCACTCGGCCACCGAAATAGCCGGCAATCGCACCGAGAAACAGACCGATCACCAACGACAGCGTCGAAGCCAATAGACCAATTGAAATAGCAGTGACGATGCCGTGAACCGCGCGGCCTAAAATATCACGGCCGAAAATGTCAGTGCCGAATGGATGGGCCCATGACATCGAAGCATAGGCCTCCGCCTGATTAGGAACTTGCGCATTCGGAAAAATCAGCCCGGTCGCAGCCAGCAGCGCCACGAAGATGTAGGCCATGATGACCCAGAAAGAGATCACTCCGATTTTGTTTTTCTTAAATCGGCGAAACGCGTCCCACCACAACGAATTGCGATCGGTGGCAGATTTCGTCTGAATGATTGCGGTG
>JAXMMN010000654.1:0-3460 GCA_034366485.1 Bdellovibrionales bacterium | reverse complement strand
GCGCCATCTGTTTTGCTTTTTCTAGTGAGATTTCGGGCTGAATGGCGCTCAGTCGATTGGTCAAAACAGGAATCTGCGCAAGCATGTAGCGTTCACGTAGGGCGGAAGCTGCCTTTGGATCTACCATCGCTCGATCCATTGCTAACCGAATCATTTTTCAAGTGATTGGGCATTCAGTCCGCATATGGATGAAGTACTGCTGAAGTTCGAGTGAGCGGGTCGCTGCGAGGGGCGCCTTTTCGCAAAGTTCCATGGAGGTCTGGGAGGAAAAAAGCTCAATGATGGCCTTTAGCAGCCCGTCTTTCCCACCGAAATATCTGAAAATTAGAGCTTCATTTGCCGAAGCACTTTCGGCGATCTGTCTTGTCGTCGAGGCATCAAAACCGATTGTGGCAAAGGTTTCGATCGCCGCTTCAAGTATTCGACGTTCAGTTGATTCTCGATCGCGTGGTTTTGCTGCATTGGGTGCGACCATGTCGTCAGTCTAGCGCGAGTCACGGGGATGGCCAAGCAAAGCTCAAGTCTTAACGTTAGACTTAAGGTGCTGAATGCGGGCCTTTGGTATCCAAGAGAATTGAAACAGAGCGTTCCAGAGTGCTGAGTTCGGGATTGTCCTTGATAAACGGCGAATTGAACATGATCTGGTAGCGAATGATGATGGCCGTTGCGCTTTGGCAGGTTTCTTTTCCATCCGCGCAAACCGGATCTATCGCGACGCGAGATGTCGCAAAGCACTCGCGCTCATTGCTGGCTTCGCCCTTACTGTTGAGACAGGCTGGCTCTTCGGCCGTTCCGCCGATCACTTTTCTCGTATCGCCGAGATCAAGTATTGGCATGGCTTTGCGGGATCTTGATTGGCAGCAGTGACCTTTCAAAGACGTACAGTTTCGCTCGCCCAAAATACAAGCGCGCAAATTAGCATAGCCCTGATCATTCGGAAGTGCGTTCGCACTTTTTGTGATGACCTCGATATCAACGAGTCGCGACTCCATCGCAAGTCGTACGGCATCGCGCGCGACCATCGTGTTGAGTTTTTCAACCTGAAGATTTTGATCAAACACGAAATGAGCGAGGATGCCGGCTATCAATACTCCGGAGGCCACGAGCAGGACGAACTCGATTTCCGAGAACCCACGAGTGGCCCAATTCATTCGTTTTTGCGTTCTCATTTCGATGCTCACAGCGTGATCTTAACGCCCTAAGAGAACATCCTTCAAGCGCATACGGTCGAGATTTGTCGAATCGGCTTGAATCGTTTCAAGCGAAAGCTTGGATTCATCGTTGAAATCACAGACCTCTTGCTGGCTGCCCGCTGTCGTTAAGATCAATGAACTAGCCCCAACATCGGCGCAAGAGCTAGCTACTGTGTCCGACATCAGTAGGCCTGCAGCTTCGGATTGGACGCCATCGAGATTTGAGAGGAGTGTTTGTGAATCAACGACAGCGCGATTCCATCTGCAAAATGCAAATTCGTCTGCGCCGATGGGGTGTACTTCAAAAGTACCTCCGTTGATCACACAAACGCGAATCAGCGGATTTCGAAGCACAAGTCGTGACTCGACAGTCGCGTTCGCAAAAGCTCCATTGAGTGCAGCAATCAAGAACAATGTGATCGATTGAAGTTTCATGAAAGGACCTCCCTCTGGTTTAGGTCCTAGCGAAGGATTCGGCGCGTCGCAAGGCTATATTTTTTTCCTTCAGTCAGTCTAAAACTGAGGGGTCCCCACGCTTCGATTGCGATTTGAGGCGTTATTTGGGAGCCCTACGAGTGGGGGATTTATGAAGGGGATAACACGACGGGGCTTTTTGAAGTCCACGGCGTTTTCAGGATTTGGCTTTGCTCTTGGATCTGCTTTGGTTAGCGCTGCCAGTTTTACGAAATCTCGTTACGCATTCGCGAACCCGCCGATGCAAATTGAGCCCGAACCAAAGATCAACACTGGGCCTGTTTTCGAAAGAAAATCGCGACTAGCCGGTGGTAAAAGATCTCAACCGACCGCCTGGTATCCGGTGGTGCAAGGGGCGACCTCTCAAACTCAGACTCAATTTCGAATACTTGTCGATGCCAATCGAGCTTACCGTTATCGCGTCATTTCTTCGGATGGCACAAAGCGGGATTTGTCACCGCGAGCAAGGTTTGGAGTGCCGACGTCACAGATGGTGATTGATCACGTCTACGTTGACGGTCTCGCCGCCGGTGAAACGTACCAATTGGAAATCGAAACTGGTTCTCGATCCGAGCGACGATGGTTTTCAACACTTAATAAAAAATCGGATTTTGGTACTCCTATTCGAGTCGCCTTGATCTCTTGTTTGAATGACCGTTATGAGGCGGAACAAGGGGACATGTGGTCGGCCGTCGCTGAGAGTGAACCCGAACTGATGATTTTTAACGGCGACTGCTGTTACGTCGACCAACGATCCGATGGAACTATTGAGGGAATGTGGGATCGTCATTTGACGACTCGAACGATGCTCGATGTTTTCAAGTGGGATCGTCTCGTTCCAGTATTGACAACATGGGACGATCACGACACCGGTGAGAATGATAGTAACAGTTCAAATCCGCGACTTGGAATTGCGGCCAAGTATTTCGATGCTATGTTCGGATCTGACCCGGTCGATGGCTATGTAAAGTCTCAGGGGCGGGCGGCGGCGTTCGAATCGCATGGGATGAAGTTTCTGCTGCTCGATTGTCGTTCGAATCTGTCGGCGACTCAAGTTTACTCAATCACAGAGGAAGCGTGGATCGAGGCGCAAGTGAAGTCGGCGAAGGGCCCAGTTTGGTTGGTGAACGGCACACAGTTCTTTGGTGGCTACTTGATCGGTGCGGAAAGTGTTGAGGCGACCTCTGCTCAGCAGCTTCGTCGAATCATGACTTCATGTGCGAAAGCGGATGTGCCTGTTGGCTTGATGTCGGGTGATGTTCACTTTTCAGAATTGATGGAGCTCGAACCAGGAATTCTTGGCTACAAGAGCTATGAGTTTACTTCCAGTGCTCTTCATTCACGAACCTTTCCTGGACAACAGTTTCGATCGTTCAACGAAAGACGATTTGAGTCGACGTCGAAGAACAACTTCCTTGCGATCGAAATGATTGCGAATTCGCAGAAGCAAATCAGCTTCGAACTTGCGAGTTTAGGTTCTGGGCAGCAAGAATTCTTCAGATTTCGTGGTCAAATCAACCGTTAGGTTAAATCGCTAGTGGTCAGTGATTTTAGATCTGTGTGCATGTCTTGAAACCTTGCGTGGATTCGACTTTGAAAGTCCGTGTCGTGGCAGTAGGCCACGATGTTTTCCATTTCGAATTCCTCTTGGGGGAACTTGAAAGTCTGCTCACAGAGGCCGACTTCTGTCTTGAGAATCCATTTTTCGTTGAAAGAAAAAATGGAAAATTTCATCGGACCGAATCGAAACTCTTTTAACACTCGCATACGAACTCTCCTGGCACGACCAAGGT
>JAXMMN010000653.1:0-4921 GCA_034366485.1 Bdellovibrionales bacterium | reverse complement strand
CGGAAACTCGCAAATCTTTGCACCCCGTTGAATGGCTTAAAACAGTGAACAAGAAGCTGATCGAACGAGTGGGAGCCGAACTAAATTTGGCCTGGATCGCAAAGTTCTGTGACTTTCCAAAAGATCCAGCAAAGCAGCAATTGCTGCTTTCCGAATCGGAGCTTCATCATCGTTGCGTCTTTGGCTCTCTCGATCAAACGCCCGAATCTTCGTCTGGATGGTTCACGAAGAGGTACGGTGTTGAAATCGAGGCTTGGCGACAAGTGCTGGCCGTGCCAATATATGGGAAATGACCGCGAACTCGACCTCTTCTGATATCCAATCGACAGACTCAATGCTCGAACGACGAATTGCTCACTTTTGTCGCGCGCCGTTTGAGAAAGTCGAAGTCATGGCTAACGGCGATGTTTACCTCTGCTGCCCTGGCTGGCTGAAAACAAGCATCGGTAACCTTTTGCAAACACCACTTCTCGAGCTTTGGAACGGCGAAACTGCACGAGAAGTTCGCGCGTCTGTTCTCAATGGCACTTATACTTTTTGCGATGCTTTGATGTGCCCGCATCTGCAAGCACTTGATAGCGGTACGAAGCCCGCTATCTATTCCCCCATCGAAAGTCGCAAACAGCCCTCGTCGTCTTATGCTGAAACTTTGGCCGCAGGAACTGTCCCAAAGGGGCCTCGCGAAATTTCTGTGGGCTTTGATCTCACCTGCAATCTTTCCTGCCCCTCTTGCCGACGAGAGCCCGTGATCTATCGACCGGGCACAACGGCCTGGCAACAAGCGGAAAAAATGGCGACTGACGTGATCGGTGCGTATCCACTGCTTCGCCGATTAAAAATCGCGGGCAATGGAGATCCGTTTGCCAGTCGCATTTACGGCCGCATGCTAAATGCTCTCGATAGCGAAAAGTTTCCGAACCTTCGCGTCACGCTTCATACCAACGGTTTGCTGTTCACAGCGGATCGTTGGAAGGAGCTGCAAAAAGGCCAAGCTTCGATCGACACCGTCGAAGTTTCCGTCGACGCAGCCTCTGGCGAAACCTATGCGCTCAACCGCCGCGGCGGAAGTTTTGAAACCTTGGTTGAACGTCTCGAGTTCATCGGCAAACTTCGCGCAGAAAAAAAGCTGCAGCGCCTTTTGATTAGCTTCATCGTGCAGACAAACAACTTTCATGAGATGCGCGAATTTGTTGAGCTCGGCAGACGCGTTCACGCTGATACGATTATTTTCAGTCGCCTCAATGACTGGGGAACTTTTCCGCACGCGGTTTTAACTTCGCGCTCGATTCATCGAGCGGATCATCCCCGCCACCAAGAGCTTCTGGCCCAGCTTTCTGATCCAGTTTTTGATGCGCCCGACGTGTTTTTAGGCAACCTCAGCCTTCTACGCAGCGCGAAGCCGGCGTCGAGTCCTGCCCTCGCTTAAGAGATTTTTCTTGGATTTCAGCCAGTTAGGCCAAGCGCCTGGGCGAGTCGTCCAGTTTTAAAATTTTCACGCCCAGGCCCCATTGACCTACACGTTATTTACTCCTAACTTACACTCTACTTACACACACGAAAGTCGCTGGAGTAATCGCATGACGCTCAAAAAGCACAACTCTCAAACGGCACCCACAAGCCCCCTCACTCCAAAAGAAAAAGTGGTGCTCGAGTTTCTTGAAATGTACGCGCGCTTGAACGGCTTTGCGCCCACCTACCAAGAAATCTGCAGGCACTTTGGATTCGCCTCCTTCAATTCAGCACAACGATATTTGAAGCAACTCGAAGCGAAGGATTATATTTCGCTTGGTGGCGCCAATCAAAAGCGCGCGATTTCTCTGCTTCGTTCGGCGTCGGCTTATCAAGAAGATGTCGAAGATCGTGGCCGTTCTGACCAACGATCAAACGACGCCCAAGCGGATGATGCCCAGTCGGATGAAAACAGTGGTGCACGATCGGCCGAAGCTTTTCAAATTCCCATGCTTGGTCGGGTCGCTGCTGGCGCACCGTTGGAAGCATTTGAAAACGATGAATTCATTGATGTGCCTTCGTCGCTTGTGAAAAATCCCGATCGCACGTTCGCTCTTCGCGTCCAAGGTCAGTCGATGATCGAAGACGGAATCTTCGATGGCGATGTGATTTTGGTTCAGCGCCAGAGCCAAGCTGAAAATGGCGAAATCGTCGTTGCGGTTGTGCCAAGTGAGCACGGACCGGAAGAAGCAACTGTTAAACGTTTCTTCCTCCAAGCCGTGTCGGACCAGGGAGTAGAACCAGAAGCGAATTCCAAAATGAAATCTAAAATGAGATCTCAAAAGCGAATTGAACTTCGACCCGCCAACTCGACGATGACTTCTTTTTGGTACTCACCAGGCGAAGTTCAAATTCGAGGCGTGGTCGTAGGTCTAATTCGACGTTTCTTTTAGTCGCGCCCGTTAGTTAGTCAGTCAGTAAACGTACTCAGAAAATATCGAAGAACATTTTCATCTCGTTTCGAAAGTTCGAAACGAAAAGGACTTACTTTGTCTGAAGCTCATGAACGCCTCGAAACACTTCGCTCTGGAATTGCAGAAAGTCTTGCACTTCGCGGGCTGAAGCTTGTTGCGGCTCATGAAGTTGAATCGGGCCTGAAGCGGGCGGCGGGTCTGACGACTGGCTGGGCCGACTTCGATCGATTTCTTACGAGCGGTGGATTTCCCTGTGGAGAAATCAGTCTTCTGGAAGCGCCCGAAGGCTTGGGCGCGATGACACTTTGGCTTGATACCGCTCGTCAGATCACCGACAGCGGCCGTCGTGTCGCTTGGCTCAACTATTTCGGTCGTCGAAGCGACGCGAGCCTCGGTCAGTTCCAGCTACATGCCTCAACAGCCGCCCAGCGCGGTGTGGATTTAAGTCGTCTCTTCTTGGTCAACGAACCCGATCCGTCGGCAGTTCAGTCAGCCAGCTCGAAACGACTTTGGATTTTAAAAGAAATGCTTTCGACAGATCTCTTTTCTTTGATCGGCTGCGACCTGGGCGACGGGCACCTTCCTCTGCGTGAAGGCCGCTCTCTCCTTCAGCAGGCACGTCGCTCAGGCGCAGCCGTGGTTTTAATTTCTCGCCCGGTTCATTCGGGCGGCGAGCTTTCGTTTTCCCGCTCGTCGCAGCTTCGAACCCTTGCCTCTACTGTCCTTGAGTTTCGTCCTGACCGCTGCACGGTGATGCGTGCTTCCCACCGACCTGTCCCAAAAACACTTCCAAGGAGAGAGCGCCATGTCGAGTTTATCTCTAGCCGAACCCTCGATTCCAGTTTTGTCCTCCAAGATCCAAGCCAACACTCAGGCCAAGATGACCGCAAGATTTCTCGCTCTTGAAGTTGCGGTGCTCTATGAAAACCAACAAGCGACGGCCGAAGTCCTTTCGGAAGTCTTGATGATGTTTTCTCCGCGTGTGACCTATCGTCACAAAGACAGTTCGGGTGGCGCGAAGATTTGGTTTTTTCTAGATCTCGGGACACACGCGACTTGGATTCAGCGCAACTTCGGAACCGAGGCGCGATTGATGGAAGGAGTTTTTCAAAAACTGACCTCCCTTGACTTCCAAGCGCGCGCCGCCATCGCTGACACTCTTCCCGCGGCTCAAGCTTTTGCAGCGGTCTATTCGTTTTGGATTTCCTCACCTGGGCGCACGAAGGACGATCTCGAACGACTTCCCCTGCAGGCGATGTCGCAACTTGAAGGCTTAGTTCCCTGGGAACATCCCTCGCGAGTCGAAACTGTCGCAAACTTTTTTTCCCTTCTTGGCTTTAACAGCCTAGCAGATCTTCGCTCATTCACACCCGCAGCTTTCCACGAACGCTGGGGAGAAATGGGCGATCGCCTGTATCGACGCCTTCAAGGGAGAAATGATTTAGATCCACAGCCGATTGCCCCTTACATCCCGGTCGATGCACTAAAGTCCTACATTCATCTCGACTTCCCAGTTTCAATCGTTTCATTGCTCTTGCACGAAGTCGAAGGGGCGCTCAAAAGACTTCTTGCACGTCTAGAAGGACGACGCTTGATGGCCCGTCGCCTTCGACTGAAACTTCGCTGCGAGTACTCAGGCCACGAGCACGTTTTCAGTATCGAACCTTCAACACCGACACGAGATCTTCGTTTCTTTCGTGTTCTTTTAGAAAATCGTCTCGAACGCGTCGAACTTTTGAATCCGATTCAAGATCTTGAACTTGAAATCGATCCAACGCCCGAGCGCGAAACACAGGACGGTTTTCTCGATCGCACGACGATGGATGAAATCAAGCTTGCGATTTTAGCAAGTCTTCTTGGTCAAGAAGGGGCGACAGCTGGTTTTGCAGAGTTGCACGAACACATCTGGCCAGAGAACACCTGGATGCTGAATCCCGATGTGACGAAGGCTAAACCGAAATCAGGCGCGGCCCTGGTTGCAAATTTGGCTGAAGCTACGCGCGGCCTCCTAGATGAAACCGGTTTCACTCCGCGCTTTCATTATGGTCAAGAACTGAAGTCTGCACCACGGCCGACGTTGCTCTTAAAGAAACCACGCGAGCTTTCGCCTGACGAAATTGCGGGGCTTCACTTCTATTCCGGTCGTCCCGTCGAGCGACTTGAACACGGCTGGTGGGAGGAACGGGCAGGACCCTCCGATTTACCACTTGGGACTTTGGAGGTACCGCGACGCGATTATTACATCGCGCGCGACAAACATGGTCGCAACCTCTGGCTCTTCCAAGATCCTTCCTCCGACACCTTCTATCTTCACGGCGCATTCGATTAACCCACAAACACCCGGAGCGAAAATGAGACAGCACAAAGATTATTCAGCAAGCGTTCGCCGACCGACTTTGAAAACGAAAGTCATTCCATATGAAACACAAGAAGAACTTTTCTTTGCCTGCACCTCTTTACTCGTCCTCCTTGTCCTCGCCACCGCCGACGTCCTTGCC
>JAXMMN010000652.1:0-2379 GCA_034366485.1 Bdellovibrionales bacterium | reverse complement strand
CGCGGATGCCAAAAGCTTAACATCGATTGATTCGATGCCCTGTTTTTTCGCTTCTTGCATCGCGATCTCTAAGAAATTCTGATTTACAGACACGTGTTGGTAGGGGCCTAAGTACATTCGCCCTTCTGGGCCAGCCGCGAGAAAAAGATTTCCGATTGCGCGCAAGGCATGATCCGCGTTCGGCAAGCGACTGCGAATTCCCGCAATAAGACGGTGTTCTTTCGTTCCATTTTCAATTCGCGCACTCGCTTCCGCCGCACTAAGAACAGCGCCAGCGTAGTACTTCAGCGGGCTGAAGCCTTCAAGTGCTCGCAGCACTGTAAGCTCTAGTAGTTCGGGATTGGATCGAATAATTTGATAGGGCTCATAGCCTGGGATGCCAATGGCGAAAACTTCCGAGCGAGGCCACTGACTATCAATCAAGAGTCGGCGGAAGTATTTCAGGTCGCGCGTCGTCCAGTATTTCAAAACCAACATGCTGGTTGGCAACATGTCCGGGTTCGCCTCTATTTTTGCGACGATGCTTTTCCAGATGCCGGGTTGAGCCACGGCAACGAGTTCAAAGTATCGACGCAGATGAATTCCGCGTTCGGAATATCCATCGAGCAGACCATGGGACAGAGTCGAAGCAAAATATTCGACCGTCATTGGATGATTTAAAATAGCCATCGCCTGGCTGCGTAGCTCGCTTTTCATCGACGCAAGTTTTGGATCTTTATCCAGTCGATCGAGGACATAGACGAGATTTCCAATCACTTCTGCTGACAGCGTCGTTTGCCGATGGCCAAAGTCGCCACCGGCGTACTGATCGTCGGTTACGCGAACTGAAAAGTTGTGTGGCGATGCGGTGAGTTCGACTAATACCGGACCAAGTTTTTCTATCAACGCTTTTAATTCGGCTGGGTTGCTGGTGTAAAGCAAGCGTGAAAGCCAGGTGATCTGATAGTGTTTTAGTTCAATGGGATCCCTGGTCGAATTGTCAGTATAGCGCTGTCCAAACGAATGCCCCTCCCGGTAAAATTGTAGGCTTCTTGGAAGGTTACGTTGCTGACTCACGTCGAAGGCGCGATCGACAATGAGTTCTTGGGCTCCAAGTCGATACATCAGGTTGGCGTTCTGACGACGGACTGCGATTCGCTCCGCAAGGGACTCACTATCAAGTGTTGTCCAAGTGTAAGTAGATTGAGATCGAAGCAGTCCGGAATGGGCTTGAAGCGCATCGCCCGACTGGCCATTTGCCGATGGAGCAATCAGGGCACCGGAAAGAACGAGTGCGAACCCTGTCAAAGCCTTGTACGCATTCATGTCTTCTATCTCCGGCGTTAAAATTATCGGCGAGATTCTTATGGGCTTTTCACGTGCTGGGGTTGCAAGGTTTAGACAAACGTTCGACTGACTTTAGGACGATTTAGCTTTCGAACGGCGGGGCATTGGAAAAGGACACACGGATGTCGTTGCCAACTTTAGGCACTTTCCAGGCGCTTTACGGGCGCTTTTGCGCCTAAGTTTCACTATGGATGACAGGAATTTGACAGCCAACTAGAAAAAGCGGCTGTCGAATTTGTTATCGAAAACTCCAAAATCGCGGGATTTTCATAGCTGTGGTTGTTTTGAATGTACTCGAAGAGGGCTTTCGATTTTTCGTCGACAGTTTTAAAAATCACTGCGACTTCTTGAGCAGATTCAATCGAGTCATTCCACCGGTAAATGGAAAGGTGCGAGGGGAAAATATTGGCACAGGCAGCAAGTCGACTTTCCACGGCGCCACGAGCGATCTTTTCGGCCATTTTGGCGTCCGGGAAAACCGCGTAGATGACGCGACTCATTTCTTTGATTCGGAGTCTTTGAAGACGCGGCTACCAACGGACTTTTTCTGCCCCTGATATTTGCCGCGATATGGATTTAGCGCTTCCTGGTCCATTTTGCAGAAAACCAATTGGCATATTCTTCGACCGGCTTTCAGTGTGATCGGTAGCGAATTCGCGTTGTAAAGCTCGAGGGTAATATTGCCTTCAAAGCCAGGATCGACCCAGCCTGCGTTTTGAATGAAGAGGCCAAGTCGGCCGATCGAGCTGCGACCTTCAACAAACGCGGTGAGATCATTTGGGAGCTTGATCCATTCCATTGTTGTCGCAAGAAGAAACGTGTGCGGAGGAATGGTAATCGTGTCGCCTTCGAATTCGCGATATTTGATCTCAGAGTCCATGTCGATCGCCGTCATGTTGAAGCTTTCAACCATCAGAAAGTGCGTTCCAAGGCGACAGTCAACTGACGCCGGTTGAATGCTTTCTTGAGTGAGCGGTTCGACGACCAGGTCGCCGGATTTAATCATCGTCGTGAGCGTTTTATCTGAAAGTATCATAGGGGAGCGAGACTAGG
>JAXMMN010000651.1:0-1504 GCA_034366485.1 Bdellovibrionales bacterium | reverse complement strand
TGTCGGCGGAGTAAATATAAAGTCTCGCAGCGTCGTTGAAGCGCCCCATATCAAACAGCAGTTCGGCATGGAAGAACTGCATTTCGGCAATCTGCGGCGTATCCGAGAAGTGCTTCACGTAAAGCATGTAGGCCCCATGAGCCACTTCTTGAGAAAAACGAGCACGAGAGTTTTGCGCTGTTTGGTGCAACTGCAAAACGTGATTTCGAAGCGTGGTTTCCTGCAAGCGCGCAACATCCGTCACGAGCTTTTGATTCTTCTTGTTTTCCTGGGCCCAGAGAGATGCAGGGCCGAAGTTTTCTAACCACAACTCTAACTGGCGTCGGAATTCCCTCGCGTCCGAAGTCGCGTACGTAAGTACGATCTGGTACTGATACTCGGCTGCTCGCTCGCCCGTAATATTAAAGCTAATCAACTGGCGGAAAAGCTTTGCAGCGATTTGCCGACTTCCTTGATCGGCCGTCAAATACGCGAGCTTTTCCAACATTTGCGTCGCCGCACGCTCGTCACCTGAAACTCGCACAAAGTCGTCATAGGCTTGATCGACGTTTCCTACTTCGGCGTAAAACGGAACGTAGTCCTTCAAGGCTTCGATCGCTAAGCGAATTCGATTGACTGATTTTCGACCTGGAACGTTAGAGGCCGCGTCTGCGGCTTTACTCATTCGGATCACGCGCTCGAGGTATTTCAAGGCGTCCGTCGTTTTACTAAGTCGATACAAGCACCACGCGGCCTTGTAGTAGGCAAATGATGCTAGGCGAGCGCGTTTAGCCTGAATGACCTTTTGATAGTTGTCGAACGCCTGACGCCATCCTTCGTTTTCGAAGTAAAATTCACCAAGTGCGAAGTGAGACTCTGTGACGTAAACGCTTTCTGGATAGCGACTGACGAGCTGCCGATAAAAATCTTCGCCCTGCTTTGTGTTTCCCATTTCGAAATGGTTGTAGCCGAGGAAAAATAGAGCTTGATCAATCTTGGGGTCATTCGGGAAATCGCGAACAAACCAATCGTAGAGCTGAATGGCCTTCTTGTTGTACTCGCGGGTCTTATTGGTATCAAGTCGCGGCTTAATTCGCGTCTTTTTTTCGACGAACGCTTTAACTGCCTGATCATATTCGTTTTGCATTCGGAATTCGACCAAGCGGGCCTTTTCCACGTAACGTTCTGCTAAACGCAGCCAAATTTCGCCTCTTTGCGGGCTCTTCTTAGCCTTCATCGATGCGCGAAAAAGTGCATTGATCTCTCGATCCAAAAGCTTTTCATATTCCGCTTCTTTGGTTCCCGAATCGTAAAACGAATTCGACCTAGGCGGTTTAACGGTCCCTATGCTTCTCGTGCGTGTCGCCTCAGGAGTTTGAAGTGCGCGCGACTGCGGAAGTGCTGATCGCTTGAGACTCCCTCCAATGCCTGCTCGAGAGCCTGGTTTAGCATTACTCGCGCTAGGAGCTGGCGGTGCCTTCTTTGCCGTCTTCTTTTTTCGAGTGTTTGCCGCATTCTCACGAAC
>JAXMMN010000650.1:0-5266 GCA_034366485.1 Bdellovibrionales bacterium | reverse complement strand
TCGCTCGAAGGACAACCCTTGGCTTCAGCTGGATGCTTATCGAACGCATTTAGTTAAGTCAGGTGATCGACCTACCGAGAATTATGGAGCGAAGCTCAGCACATCTGTAGAAGTGATGGGCACACGAGTGAAACCATTCATCGGTGTATCTAAGTACGACGGTCCATTGGATCGGCAATACGCTGCCGGTAGTCGCGGCGGTCACAAAGAAAAATATTGGCAGTTCGGGATCGCCATTGAAAAGAACTTTTAGTAGCCTCCGAGCAATATGAAATTTGGTACTCCCGCTAGCGACTACCTCCTTTCCCCAGCAGTGGTGGCCGATGCATCTGCCATTTGTGCTCTTGTGAATTCGGCCTATCGAGGCGAGTCTTCAAAAAAAGGCTGGACGACCGAAGCTGATTTACTTGGTGGACAAAGGGTCGATGTCGACGGAATACGGGAAGCGATCGGTTCGCCAAACCGTACGATTCTTCTTCTCAAAGCTCAGGTCACCGGACAGATCGCTGCATGTGTCAGCTTAGATTTTTCTGAGGCGGCGTGCGACGGTCGAAGTCATGCGTGTTACTTAGGGATGCTAACGGTCGATCCAAACTTGCAGGCTTCGGGTCTTGGAAAACGATTGATGAAAGCCTCTGAAGAGTTCGCAGGGGGAAAAGGTGCAGAGGCCATGCTCATTTCCGTGATTCAACTGCGGACCGAACTGATCGACTGGTACCGGAGACATGGTTATCAACCGGCCGGTCAAACTAAACCATTTCCCTATGGGGATCGCCGATTCGGTGAACCAAAGCGTCGTGATCTTCACTTCGTCGTATTCGAGAAAAAGTTAGTCTAGCACGAGATGAAAGAACTTGAGATAGCGTAGCTCGGGGCACGCGTGGGGATAGGGGTGATCGGCACCTTGTCCGGAAATGCGAAGCACTTGCCCTTTACGACGAGCCAACGACAAGCTCTCTGTCGTGATCGCTTCAAAATCTTCAAAAGAAATATGGCTTGAACAAGAGCTCAAAGAAATCTGGCCATTTCGTTTCACCCGCGACATGCACTGACGAAATAGTTCGGTGTATTTTTTGACCGCAATATCTTTTCGGTCCTCGGAGTGTGACATCGACGGAGGGTCGACAATGACGTGGTCCCATTTTTCTTTTTCATTCACAAGAAACTCGAAAACATCGGCTGCAATTCCGTTGTGTCGGCTCTTTTCTAGTCCATTTGCTTCGAAACCGGCATTCGCACTAGCGATGGCATCACTCGACAAATCGACACTTGTAACGCTCGAAGCGCCGCCAAGACCCGCTGATATTGAAAAACCGCCCGTGTAGCTGAACAAATTCAAGACAGTTTTACCTTTTGAAAATCCGCGAACATAAAATCGATTGTCTCGTTGATCGAGGAAAAAGCCTGTTTTCTGTCCCTTTGCGATGTTCACTTCAAAGCGCGCGCCGTTTTCAAGGATTTGAATGATGTCCTTCGGCTTTTCACCCTTGATCAGAATCAGCGGTTCGACATCCGCGCCGGGGCGTCGGATTTTTTCAACCACCGATTTCACTTTCACGGTTTCCAAAAGCCAATTGGCAATCAGATCGCGATCCCAAAATTCGCTAGGCCCTTTTCCGTCGAATTGTAGCACCGCCGTCTGATCGTAGAGATCGCAGACGAGCCCAGGCAATCGATCGCCCTCTCCGTTGAAGAGGCGAAACGCATTTGTCGCACTCGCTCCGCTTTCGCTAAATTGCCCGCGTCGAAGTTCGTAAGCCTGACTGAATTGCTTTTCAAAGAATCGATTGGCAGCCGTTGGAGGGACTTCGTCTGTTGATAAAACCCGTAAGGCAAGAGGGCTGTGTGGATCGTAAATTGCCCAACCTATAAACCCTTTTCCATCCGACACTTCAGCTAAGGTCGCTTGAGTAACGCCCGAAACGGCGGTGATCGCCTCGCGGTACACCCATGGGTGTCCTTGTAAAAGCGATCGACGGAGGTTTCTGGTGAGGCGAATTTTTAACTTCGACATGGGACAAGCTTAGTTGTTGGCGGCTCCGCCGGCAATCCAAGTTTGAATTGCTGTAAGCTCGGTTGCATTCAGGGGCTGGAAAGGAACTTCCGGCATCAGCCGATCGCGACATTCGGTGTACATACGGCTGCCATTGGCATTCCCGGCGGTCACCGTGCGCATCGTTGCGACGTAGGTATCATAGCGAATGCCTTTGTCGGCTCGCGCGGGGCCGTGGCACATCACACATTTTGGGAGAAGAATATTGGCGTAAATGCTGTTGTAAGTTGGTCCAAGATCAGGAAGCGGCTTGAACGGTTGTTCGCCGGTAGCCAGCGGAACAAAGGACATGGAATTGATCCAATCTCGAAGGACCTGAAGCTCTGCCGGTGTGGTCGTCATGTAGCTTCCTGCTTTCGGCATTGTTTTACCAACAATCGATCCAATTAATCGGCCCTTGGTTGAATCACCCATGGTGACAAATCCAAGACTGACCAAAGAATTGGGTTCCATGATTCTGTTTATGCTTCCAGCATTGCTGTTGGCTTGGTGGCACCCGGCGCACTGATATTGCAAAATTCCCATCGCCTGTGTTTGGAGCGCTCCGTTGGCACCGACTTTCATACCAGCGGGAATCATCGGCGGAGGTGGCGGAGTTGGGGAAGGAGTTGGCGCTGGTCCAACAACTTTGATCGATGAAATCCAACCTTTCAAAACCGAAAGTTCACCTGGTGTTACGCGCGCGAGTCCTGTTGTCGGCATCGAATCGTCTTCAATCGAACCTACAAGGCGCCCCACATTTGGATTTCCAGGTGTGATGAGGCCAGACGCAATCAGTTGGTCAACATTCAAAATACCTGTAACGCCGCCTTGAGTTGCGGCGTCGTGGCAAGCGGCACACTTGGTTTCTAAAATAGATATCGATTGTTGCTG
Organism: Bdellovibrionales bacterium; assembly: GCA_034366485.1. GTDB lineage: Bacteria > Bdellovibrionota > Bdellovibrionia > Bdellovibrionales > JAMPXM01. Next base: position 2,340 of record JAXMMN010000650.1, on the reverse strand, counting down.
AAGATTTATATCCTGTTCAACCGTGAAGCCTTGTGAGGAAAGCCCTGGCTTAACCTGAAACTTGCCCGAACAGTTTTGAAATCCTAGGACTAGGATAAACAACGTTACAAATATCGCTATTTGGGAAAAGTAGTATCGGCGGAATTGACGATCTCGAAATGATACACGAGCGGCCATGATGTCTTAGTTTAGCAGCCTTCGAACCATGAATGCCCTAAACATCCGCATCGAGTACAAATCGTCACAAATATATCTGGATTTGATACTAGTCCGTCGTGAGAGGCCCTTTTAACCAGCCGTGAATGAACTGTTGAACCAAGGGGTCGGGGCATTTTTCGGTTTCTTCTGCATTGCCGGTTTCGATAATTTTGCCGTTTGCAATCAGAAGTATTCGGCCGGATTTTCCAGCAAACTGATAGGCGCGAAGAATGTCGTGAGTGACAACGATGAGCGTCGCACTGATTCTATTTTTCAATCCTAGAATTAGTTCGGCCATGTCGTCGGCATTGATCGGATCAAGGCCCGCCGTTGGATCATCCATGAAAAGAATGTCGGGACTCAGTGCCACGGAGCGAGCGATGCCAACTCGTTGCTTCATTCCACCGGAAAGTTGGTGCTCGCGGTAGTCTTTGTATTTTTCAAGTCCAACGGCTTTTAGGCATTCAAGAATTCGCTGTTCTCGCTTATCTGCATCGAGTTCGGTGTGCTCCTTCAAAACAAAATCGATGTTTCCGTAAGCGGTGAGCTCATCAAACAGAGCGCTTCGCTGAAACTGCATGCCGATTTTTCTTGCGAGATCGTGCCTAGAGTCTTGAGATCGTGCTGACCACGGTTGCCCCATGCAAAGTGACCGACCGCTTTTTGGTGGGAACAGGCCGGCCAAGGTTTTAAGGAGAACGGTTTTGCCACCGCCGCTTGGGCCAATGATGACAATGGTCTCGCCCTTAATGACCTTTAAATTTACACGATCAAGAATTTTCTCGCCCGTAAAGTCGATCGTGACGTCCTCAAGTTCGAGAACGACTTCTGGCGACCCTGATGATTGATTTGTCTGGCCGTCCATGAAATCCTTTTAGCTAGAAGTTTTCTGGGAGATAGCTGGTTGATGAGAGGTGTGATGAAAAGTGTAACAAGAGTGATCGGAATAGATTTCACCGATGGAATTGTCGAACGCTTGCGCCGTCGCGGATTCACGTTGAATCAAGTGCTTCCAGATCTCCATGGCTTTCGAGCCTACTTTGTTCAGTTAGAAGATCCAAGTCTGGACTTCGGCGGATTCGAAATACAAGTTGTGACAGATGAAGTGGAATATTTGAAGTATCACAAGCGCGATCACTTTTTCCCTTTCGTCAAAGAGCTAACACGAGGAGCGGGAATTCTTCCTGAAGCGGGGGAACTTCACGCGAACACTTGTTTTAGAATGGAAGCGATCGTGACCTCACTTGTAGGCTTGTCTCGAGATCTGGCTGTGTATCTCGGGCTTAAAAAGAATCTTCAAATCTCTTGCGTCGTGCTGCGGTGCCGAAACTTTGAAGAATTTTGCACTCTCGCGGCACCTGATCACTTTTTCGATTACGAAGGACAAAAGGCGGGTCTCATTCACCTTGGTCCGTCGTGCTTTGATTTGCTGGTACTACCTCCGCGTACATAAATCGGTTTTACTGAGGCATTTTGTCTGCTCGTCGCAACCTCGGCGCGAGCTGTTTTGTCTCATATCGTTCTCTACTGATGTTTAAGTTCATTTAAATGCATGCGCCTGTCGATTGCAGTTGGGCTGTGGTTTGCAGGGTGAAAAGTTCGACAGTCAAAGTTCGACGGTCAACGTGAAATCTGCAGCATTTGTTGTAAGAGCCGTTTCTCAACATCTAATAAAGGAGAGCAAGGATGAGCCGATTGAAAGTTTACTCGCGTCTGGGCATGGCAGTGGGCATGTCAGTAGGCATGGCAATGGCGGGCCTCGTATTTATTTCTGGCTGTGCGTCAACGGGAGAACAATCAGTTCCTAAAAGGGTCGAAGAAGCGGCAGGAAAAGAAGCCCCAACTAGAAACATGGGTGAACTTGCGGCTCGTGGTTTTGAAACTTGGTCGAAAGGCGTAGGCCTGAGTGCCGATCAAAAATCGAAACTTTTCATCGTCCACACAAACACCGCGACAGAAGCCTTTCGAATTCGAGACGAAATTTCGAAAACCAAATCTGCGATGTATAAGGAGCTAGCCAGAGGCCAGTACAATGCCAAGATGGTAGATGGTTACAAAAACAAAATCATCCAACTCGATCAGGAGCGCTTAGACATTATGATCAAGGCACTCGCGTCTGTCGAAGCTGCGTTGGGTCGTGGC
>JAXMMN010000649.1:0-2229 GCA_034366485.1 Bdellovibrionales bacterium | reverse complement strand
CGCAAGGAGAGGCACCAAGAGTGGGTTCATTCTCGCGCTTGATCCGTGCCCTTCTAGAGAAGACGTATCTCGAATGTTTCGAGATCAACGATCGCTACAAGCTTCGTAGCCTGGACAAAGTAGAATCGCTGGCCGATCGCTTGTTCATGCTTCACGCAGCTCTCCAGCGCTTTGTTGAAGAACTCGTGGTTCATGTCGGCTACCTCAAAAAGAGCGTCGAACGTTCTGGTCGAAACGACTTCCAAGATATCGTTCGATCGTCGTTTGACACGAATCCTTATTTCTCGCGCGTTTTCGGGATTCTTCCGATTTCGACAATGAACGAGCTTTTAGCGACGTTGCCAGGATTGTTCCTCGTCCTAGGTATCTTCGGTACCTTCATGGGGATCGCAGCAGGTCTTCCAGAACTTGGAAACATGGATCTCAGCAACATCGAGAACACTAAAAAGGTGATGGACGGCTTCCTTGTCCATATCTCGGCTGCGATGATCAAGTCGATCGTGGGTATCGGTCTTTCAGCGATCATGGGTGTTTTGAATACGCTCTTGTCGGTTGAAACGACCTACTACACGGCGGTCACTCGAATGTCCGATTCTCTGGCCCTTGCATGGCAAGAAACTGACGTGAACGAACGCGTTTCTCCAAGCAGCCACTCGGTTCCAACGACTCCTGGCCAATTACCAGCAGATCGAAAAACCGCCTAGAACAGCGGGTCAGTATCAAAACGGAAAAACCCTGGCGCATCGCCGGGGTTTTTTATTTTCTGCGGCAAACGATTTTTCCGCACGGGGCTGAGGTGGGATCAGTGCTTGGTGTGCAAATCTCAGCATCATGCGGTAGTTCGAACGAGTCCGACTTATCACAGGAAAGCCAGAGATTTTCCGTGCCTGACTTTAAGTAATCTGGGTCAGGTTTCAGTATAAAAAGGTGCTTCGGATGGCCTTTTGAAACGGAAACATGCTTCCAGCATCCAGCCTTCACGGGGCAGACAAATTCCATTTCCGCAGATTTTTGATGAACCGACTCCGTGTGCGCGCAGGCAGCCATGCCCAAAGAAAAAACAAGGCACATCCCCAGAGGGAGAGCCCTATTCATCGTCGCCGGTGTCTGCAGAAGTCAGTTCGTCGAGATCTTCTGGGTTGGTTGCTTCCACGCGGAAGAGCCAGCCGTCGCCGTACGGGTCTTCAAAAAGAAGCTGTGGATTTTCAACGACTGCCGCATTGATCTCGACAACCTTGCCTTCGACAGGGCTGTAGAGATTCAAGGGGCCAGATTCCGTTTCGACTTCACCGCAAACTTCGTCCGCGCCAACTTCTTCGCCTTCAGCAGGCAAGTTGATCGCTGAAACTTCGGTTAGCTCTTCAAGGCCTTCTTCGCTGATCCCGATTGTCACGGAACCATCTTCAACCTGAAGCCACTCATATGCCAAAAACGGAATAAAATCGTCTTTCATAGGCCAACAGCTAATCTAGCTTTCGCGTCCCGGTCAATCGCCAACCGTCTCGAATTAGGGCTTTGTTGCGCGAAGTTCCTTTGCCAATTCGCTATAAAGTGCGCGAGCTTAACAATGCCCCATCAGTATCAGAGGAGTAATAAATTGGGAATACTCGCAACTCTTCTCGGCCTTTTTGGGTTTACATCGGCCCTGGCAAAGCCGCCCGCGGTGCCGCAAATGTGCGAAAAAATCACCCTTCAGGATTATAATCGGTCTTTGGATAAAAGCCGAAGCCAATCGAAAAACCCTTTCGCCGCCAAAGACCCAGTTGTTACTTTTAATTTCGATTCCGAGGTCAAATTGTCAAACGACGCTGTATTGGTGATTCAATCAAACAAGGTCAATGGCGTCGTTTTTCACGGCTCATTCAAGTCTGTCATCGAATTGAAAGTCTCAAAGCCACTTCGGGAAAACGGATCTTTCGATACCCTTACGTTCTTTTTGATGAGCAAAAAAGATCTCGTCACCTGCCGATGGTTGAATGAAGAAGGATTTGATTACTGGAATGCCCCTCAAAAGGTGCGCATTAAGTTTTTACGCGAAGGCGAATTCGATAAGAATCGGCTTTTTCGTCAGTTTGACGTAAAAAAAATCGATTGAGATCGAAGGCGTTAAAGTTCTTGAACCGCAAGCGCGCCGACTTCCGAGCTTTCGACAATTCCTATAAAAAGTTTCGAATCGAAAATCGACAGACTCGAGACACCCTTATCTTTCAATTGTTGATCGACAGAACT
>JAXMMN010000648.1:0-4272 GCA_034366485.1 Bdellovibrionales bacterium | reverse complement strand
ATCTTGATAGCTCTCAATATGGAAAGATTCCTGGCACCCTGCGTGAATCGATCGAATCATGGGAGACGACGAAACCACTTTTGGAAAAAGTGGCAAACCATTTGGAAGCAGGAAAGATCGAAAAGGTATTCGATGTCGACCAATCAAAGTTTCACTCGCCCTTGCCGCGCGCATTTCAGTGGGCTGACGGATCTGCCTTCCTTCACCACGTAAAACTTGTTCGCATGGCTCGAAAGGCCGAAATGCCGCCGTCATTTTATCACGACCCTTTGATCTATCAGGGCGGCAGCGATGACTTTCTCGCTCCAACAGATGCAATTCCTCAAATAGACTTTGCGCACGGTACAGACTTCGAGGGCGAAGTCGCCGTGATCACGACCGACGTGCCGATGGGTGTATCTCCAGAAAAGGCGCTGAGTAAAATCGCACTTCTTATGATTGTTAACGATGTCTCGCTTCGAGGCCTGATCCCTGAAGAACTGGCGAAGGGGTTTGGCTTTTTCCAAAGCAAGCCGCAGTCAGCTTTTGGACCTTTTGCCGTAACGCCCGATGAACTTGGTGCCGAATGGAAAGATGGTCGAATTCATTTGCCGCTTCTTGTAAACTTCAACGGCAAATTTTTTGGCAAGGCCAACGCAGGCGAAATGCATTTTCACTTTGGTCAATTGATTGCGCACGTTGCACGGACCCGCACAATGGCAGCAGGATCGATCATTGGCAGCGGTACAGTTTCAAATGAGAACCCAGAAATGGGAAGTTCATGTTTGGCAGAAAAGCGCATGATCGAACAAATTGCGACGGGGGCTGCGTCGACACCATTTATGAAGGTTGGCGATCGCATTCAGATTGAAATGAAAGATCGCAATGGTCAGTCGATCTTTGGTCTCATCGATCAGACCGTTAAGGCCGCTGTAATTGAATAGGGTGTCTCGTTTCGAGACACTTTCTAAGTCACCGATTATTTCCACAAATTTCGACGCCAGTCGGAGGTCGAGTCTCAATTCGGGTCGACATTTAGCCGATACCTAAAGGTCAGCTAATGTCGTTTTGTGGGGTCCCGAATGCTGAAGCCGATTTTTAATCGAACTGCCGTTCTATCTGGCTGTTTATTTTTGGTTGCCACCATAGGCCTCGCGAATTCAATTGCCCGAGCCGCTTCAAACAATGGTGCGACAAAGTTTGAACGCGATCTCGAATCGCTCTTCGGTGCGGCGATCGCGACCAAGCATGGCGAGATGACCCTGCGGCAGCAAAAGGACAGTTCGGGGATCGTTCGAAAGCAAATTCTAGTTGGTCCCGCGTTTTCAGAAATTCAGATGGATCAAAATGCCGATGGCACCGTCGACTTTTGGGAAGTCACGCGAGGTGAAAAAACGGTTGCGGCGTCAAATCCCAGTCGCGGTCGTTTCTTGCGAATGAATGTCACAGAGAGATCAAAAGAAGGAACGTTTGAGGCTTTCTATGTTTTGGATCTTGATGGTCGGCGCTACAATCTCTTGCGGACGAAGTTTGATCGAGCTGATCGAAAGATGTTTTCTGAATCGGTACCAGAGTCGTTTTCAGCTTCGGACATTCCTGAAGCTCCTGTGATTCCTGCTTCTTCAACTGCGACTTCAAGCACTGAACGCTTCGATCTCGAAGACCAGTCGTGGCGCGAGTATCAATCGAAGCTTTGGGGTCCCGACCTCCTTTGTGTTTCCGACGATAGTTCCACTGGGCGTCTTGCTTCGCTTCAGCGCGAATGGTGGAAAATACTAAAGCGTGATGCCGATGGTCGCGTTGATCGCCTGACACAGAAATTAAAAGACTCGAAAATGTTCGATTCCTCATGCCGCAAGGCTGGTCGGGAAAAAGATTTTGATAAAATCGCGAAAAGTCTTTCCGAGCTGATGATGACAAGCTCGAAGGGTGAGGCTTCGGCTGATACTCAGTCGAGAGGCCGCTATCTAAGATGCCTCGAAAACTCTGGCTTAGGAATTACGGCGGCAAGAATTGAGCAAAACTTTTTAAGCGGAATGAACGATCCCTATCGCGCGGAGAATCCGATTCGCTGTGATTTTAAGCCGGGAGCAGCCGGTCAAGCGAATCCAGGCTACGCCAATCACACCGCAAAACAAATTGTTCTCCATATGTGTTTGCCCGACGAGGGAAAAGCAAAAACTATCGATGGAAGCGCGCAAAACTATAAAAACGTTCTTCTCCACGAACTTATTCACATCGCAGGCGTGCAATCAGAAGCGATGACCCACGCGGCACAAGCATGTTGTGGAGAGCCGACCGACAATCGAGTGAGTGCGTGTGGCAAGTTAGACAAGCTGATCGCAGAAGAGCGTCGGTTTACCGAGCTGGAGGCATTCCTGGCGCGGGACGCAGAAATGGCGCCTCTTCTGTCGGAACTCAATGCGAAGTTTGACGCAAATGGTACGGCTGATCTTTACCGAAAATTTCTACTGGGCTTAGACAACTACAAGCGCGGGGCACCACCAAAGGGCGTGTTTGAAAATGGAATCATAAGTAACGAAGAGTTTTCGAAATGTGTAAAGACCTCGTCAGAAACACAGTGTCGAGAGCAATGGGTCCGCCACTTGGAGTCCTACGCCGATGAATTCTTCAAAAAAGACTGCAAAAAAATTGTCATCGGCGCGAGCAAGTCTCAATGCAAAAATGTTTCCGCCGACTTCAAAAGCCGACTTGCCAATACAATCGCTCGATCCATGATCCAGCTGAGCTCTGATCGAGACCCAGCTGATCCGCAGATTTGCAAAACAGAAACCCCATCGTCATTTTTCGGTGGACGGACAGTTCAACTTCTTTGGAAGTTCGTTTCGCCGGCAATCGCCGTTGAAGAAGTACCATGTGAGGACGGAGTCGTCGCTCCACCTGCGCCACCTATAGTTCGGCCTCCGCCTAGCACGGTTGCGGGCGAGGTGCCCCCTGTTGCTCCGATCGGTTCGACTCCATCACTGAATCCTGGAATGAAGTCGCCGACAATCAGCGTACCTGGCGACAGCGATAGCGGCGGTGTGGTCAGTCGACCGGGCGGAGATTCGTCCGTGGTTTCTCAGCCTCCAGTGCCGTCAAGACCTATTGGAGTTCCTGACCGCTCGCCTCTACCTGTGACAAGAGTGACGTCGCCAAGTAGCGGACGGACGGTAGCCGAGAGAAGTTATCAGCGCGCAACCGACGTCGCAGGATTAACAACGAGAGGTCTAAAGGATCTTCGCGACTCGATTGTTCCACGAGCAGTTGCGGCGGATCGATCGGGAAGTAAGTCAGCGCGCTTGGATGGAGAGGAATCATTCATCGCCTTTAGGCCGACGAAATCAGAATCAAAGGCGCTTAAAATCGATAACCCTTTTGCAGCAAGTCGGGCCACGGCCTCCTTGGTTTTACCCAAAGGTGGATCGTCCCTGCTTTCAAAATCAGCGAGCCCTGCTTCCGACATCGGGGTAGGATCGGTTGCTCCTATGGCGACGAATGTTGGTGGTCAATCTGGCGGCGGAAGTTTGCCGAGTCCAAAAGCGACTTCGACCAGCTTTGGAGGAAAAACAGCTGGCGACAATTTGGTTTCAGGTTCAAAGACAACCACTAAAGATGGTTCGGCGGTTGATCCCAATGCCCAACCAACTGCACCAGGCGGAAAGTCGGCGACAAGTCGCGAGCCAGCCCAAGCAGCTGCGCTTCTTGAGGGCCTATTCACTCGACGTTATAAATTGATCGAAGGTCGACTGAACGATCTAAGACTTCAACAGCTTCTGATCGATCGAGGAATTAAGATCATCGGTGCCGATGGGCGAATGATCGGCGCGAAAAAGACGGTGAATACCTGTTACAAGTATGTCGGCCAAGAGTTTCCACTCAAAACTCCGTGCGAGAACTAAACAAGCATGAAGAAGAAGTCGCTGCTTTTGATTTTTGCCTTGGGAACGATCCTTGTGTCGTACGTCCAGTATCGACTTGATGTTCGATCGGCAAATTTAAAAGGATTTGAAATCATCTTGGTAAAAAAAGAACGAGATGTGCGACTGTTATCTGCGATGACAGAATCTCTATTGGTGACTGCTCGCCAGGATTTGATTGAAGCTCATCTCGCCGATTCAATTCGTGTTAACTGGATCGATTTCTACATGCTCACCTATAAGGGCGAAGTCTTGCTTTTCAATTCTGTTCGTCCGCTTTCGGATGAAGCCTATGGGACTCTTGCAAGCCTTCACCCTCCAGATACGGTCTGGGAATTTCGATCTAAATTCGAAACTGCGCCTTCTATACGAG
>JAXMMN010000647.1:0-2362 GCA_034366485.1 Bdellovibrionales bacterium | reverse complement strand
GTCGAACAGATTTCTTTAAATTTGGGATGTAGGCGTGAAAGTCGCGATCAAGCATCAGCATATTGCGTCCACGGTCTTTCGCCGGACTTTTGACAATGACCAAAGTTTTATCTTTTCCTTTCAGGAAGACTTCAAAAACCTGGTCTGTCGATGAGGTTTTAACGCCGATTTTCATTTTGTAAACTTCCGATGGATTTCGAACGTCGTCGGCCATTTTCAAAAGTAAATCCGGAGAAAGGCGTTCAAGCGAGAAAGCGGTGGAGGTAGATAATAATGGAATAATGGCGAGCGAAATGGAGAGAAAGACGGAAAACGTTTTCGAAACGAAGCTATCGTTTTTCATAGCTTTTCTCCTCGCCGCCATCGGCCAGCTGCCATAGGTCTTGCGGACCAAAAATGAGAGTGCTTTTGTGTGACGGATTTGTTTGTGCATTCTTCGCAGCATTGAACGCAGCTTCGGCTACGACAGCGGCAGGAATTGGTTTCACAGAAAGGGGAAGGCCGCGAGGCAGCACGCGGTTAAGGGCCGAAAGAACTGCGTCCGAGACAGTTTCCCCAAGTCTCGTTGCTGATCGATGGCCTTGCAAGAGCGCTGGACGGAGAATCCGCAAACGATCGAATTCTAGTTTTTGTAGGTCCCTCTCAAGTTCGCCCTTCATGCGAACGTAGAAAAATGGGGAACGCGCGTCTGCGCCAGCCGCAGAGATTAGAACCATTGTTTTCCCGCCGTTGGTTCTGAAGGCTCGAGCAACTTCCATCTGATGATGATAGTCGACTTTGTATTGCTCCTCTTTGGTCTTTGCTTGCTTGAGCGTTGTGCCCATCGCGGAAAACAATACGTCACCATTAAGTTTGGTTCTCCAACCCTCTGTAGGGTGATTCAGCTTTTCGAAATCTACAATGTGAGTGACGAGCTTTTCGTTTGGTGAGATGTCGAGTGGCCGTCTGGCGAAGACCGTGACTTTCGACACGTGTGAAGAGGCCTTTGAGTTTCCAAGTAGATACTGAACAAACTCACGGCCAACAAGTCCCGTGGCGCCGATCACATTGAAATGAAGTCCGTTTTTCACAGGCCTTTAGTCTCCGTTGTTTCTGTCGAAAGACTACTACGAAAGGCCTCGCGCTTTCAATGCGAGAGCGCGGCAGAGAGCGATCTCTTTGTCAGAAATAACGCCGGATGGCCCACGGATGGTGGCAAGACGCACGCCGTGTTCAATAGAAAGCTTGTAGATTTGTTTCACGCGCTGCCAATCGAGATCGCGGCCTAAAGTGAAGGGTTCGTAGCGCTGTTCCATTGCCAGAACGGCCGTTTCACCTAGGCAGGCGTAAACAACGTCCTTTGGAAGCCCGATATCGCAGTTCAATTGATCCGATGAACCAGGCAAGATCACTTCTCCTGACTCGATAAACAACACATCGGGCCGGGCGAGGACGTCTTCCATCGTGAAATCCAGTGGTCGCGAACAATCACACACGATGCAACCAGGTTTCAGCTGTCGCACGTCGACGACCTTTTGGTCGAATGCAGACGTCGCAGTGACAAGAACATCGGTGTGGGCCGCGACAAAGTTTGCATCAGTCGCCAGGCGCACTTCTGTTCTCGGGCTCAGCGCGGCGATTTCGTTGCCAAGCTCTTCTAAGCGGTCCATACGCGGAGCGACTAAACACACTCGTTCAAAGACCAAAGAGAGAAGCTTCGCTGAAACTTTTCCGATGGAACCCGTAGCTCCGATGACGGTGGCCGTGCCTTTGACAAGGCCAGTGTTTTCGTTCCTCGTGAGAATCCCCATTTTCCCAATAGCTTCGTGAACCGCCCAAAGTGTCGCTGATGCGGAGAGTGAGTTGCCAGTTGTTACGGGGATTGGGCTCATGCGATTGATCGTCGCGCCTGCATCGCCAACAATTTTTGTGTAGGCACCTAGGCCGATGATCTTTGCACCATGATCAGCAGCGTGGTGGCAAAGGCGTTCAATTTTCTCGTAGGTCACTTCTGGCGCTTCATCGCGCATCACCCTTGGTGTTGCGAATAGTCCGTAAAGAATTCCTGTGACTTCACGTCCGGTTTTTTTACTGACGATCCCGCTCATGTTTCCATAGACGATGCCAGGAAGTTTTGCGGTCGAGCGTTCAATGAGAGGCTGAAAGTTTTTAGGCAAGTTTCTTGCCAGCGACAGGCCTGGTGCTCGAGTGAGATCGCGGAAGCTTAATGAGTGGAGGACAAATGCAAAGTCTGGGTTTTCGACCGCTGACTTTTTGTTGGAAGCTTTGACTTGCGATTTCGCCAATCGCGTTTGAATGGAGGGACGCGCTGTCATTACATAGCGCCGAGTTTCCTGCGATACATCTGTCTGACTTTCCAATA
>JAXMMN010000646.1:0-3006 GCA_034366485.1 Bdellovibrionales bacterium | reverse complement strand
ACCCTGGGCGGCCGCTTCCTCGTACCCACTGGTTCCGTTGATCTGGCCAGCCAAAAAGAGCCCCGGAATATTTCGTGTTTCGAGAGAGTGTTTAATCTGAGTCGGCTCGACAAAATCGTACTCAACCGCGTACCCGAATTTCAGCACTTCGACATTCTCTAGTCCGTCGATCGTTCTAAGAAACTGAAGCTGAACGTCTTCCGGCAAGCTCGTTGAAATTCCCTGCAAATAAATCGAGTCCGTCGAAAGACCCTCAGGTTCCAAAAAAGTCTGATGCGAAATCTTGTCAACGAAGCGGGTGATCTTGTCTTCGATGCTCGGGCAGTATCGCGGACCACGACCTTCGATGTTCCCGCAGAACATCGGACTTTTGTCGAGGTTCGCGCGAATAATATCGTGAGTGCGTTCATTGGTGTGGCTGAGCCAGCAAGAAACCTGCGGCAACTGAAGCGTCCTAGAACTTCGAGACGAAAATGGGAAAAAAACCTCGTCGCCTTTTTGTTCAACCGTCTTCGAAAAATCAATGGAGCCCGAGCGAAGCCGCGCGGGCGTTCCTGTTTTCAATCGTTGAACGTTAAAGCCAAAGTCGCGAAGCTGATCGCTTATTCCGACAGTGGCTTTATCGCCGATGCGACCGCCTTCAATTTGCTTAAGACCAATATGCATTACTCCGCGCATGAATGTGCCGGTCGTAAGCACCACAGCACGGCCGCGAAGAATTGAACCGTCATCTAGCGTGATCCCAACACAGCGACCGGCCTCTAAAACTAAGGACTTTGCCTCGCCGCCAACGACCGTTAGTCCCTCGGTATTCCGGACGCGATCAACCATGTAGTCAATGTAGAGATCCTTATCACACTGAGCCCGGGAACCGCGTACCGCGGGACCTTTCCTTGAGTTCAATCTTTTAAATTGAATGCAGGTCGCGTCCGCAGCAAGGCCCATCTCGCCGCCGAGTACATCGACCTCTCGAACCATGTGACCCTTTGCGAGGCCACCGATCGAAGGGTTGCAACTCATATAGCCGATACGCGAGAGGTTTGAAGTCACTAAAGCTGTGCGCACACCAAGGCGAGCCGAAGCTAAACAAGCCTCGAGCCCCGCGTGTCCGGCACCTACTACTATGACGTCAAATTCATTCATTCGAAGGGTTGTACTACTTCCCGAGGCAGAATTCTTTAAAGATTCTATCGATCACCTGTTCGTGAAAGACCTTACCTAGTAATTCATGGACGGATTTCACTGCAGCCTGCAGTTCGTAAGCGATAATTTCGGGGCTACCGTCCGTCCGGATCAGCTTTAAGGCCTTTTCAAGAGCCAAATCGATCTTCTGAAGGCCTTCAACGTGCCGACTTTGAGTGATTACCACTCCGCCTTGGACAGAAAGCTTTTCTCGAATAGGCGCGAGGACAGCTTTCTTTAGTTGTTCAAGTCCAATCGATTTTTGGGCCGACCCAAACACCGAGCGACTGCCAATACCGTATTTTTCAGCCTCAGCCTCGGCTGTCGCTACCCACTCGCCGGACCGATCAAGATCGACTTTAGTAAAGAAATACCATTCGTCTTTTCGGCCTTCGCGAACAAAATTAGCAAGTCGTTCGCGCCATCCACGATCAGCGAGATCAATGACGACCACAACGAAGTCGGCTTCCTTGCGCACCTTAAGCGACCGTTCGACTCCGAGACGCTCGACCTCATCTTCAGAGGCTCGAATCCCAGCGGTATCGATCCAAGTCACCGGGGTACCATCCAACCGAGTTTCGACCTGGATGACATCCCTCGTGGTTCCAGGGTGCTCTGTCACGATCGCCCGATCGTCTTCGACAAGGGCATTCAACAAAGATGATTTACCGGCATTCGGGACACCAATCAGCGCTACAGTTAGTCCATCGCGAAGAATTCGCCCTTTTTGATAGGTCTGAATCAGGGCCTTAACGTCTGTTTGCAAGCCAACAGCTCGATCTAAGAGATCCTTTGATGGCGTCAATTCTATGCCATCAGAAGAAAAGTCGATACTCGCTTCAAGCTGGGCTCCAAGCCATACCAACGAATCTTCGATCTCAAGGAACTTTCCACTGAGCTCGCCCTTTAGCTGCGACAGCGCATTCGCCGAACCTTCTGAAGAGCGTGACTCGATAAGACTTAAAATACTTTCGGCCTGCACCAGATCAATTCGATCGTTCATGTAGGCGCGATAGGTGAATTCACCTGGTTTTGCTAGGCGGGCACCCGCTTTAATTAATTCCTCGATGAGACGACCAGAAATCTGTGTCCCACCGTGAACGGAAAACTCTAAAGACTCTTCACCCGTAAAAGAAGATCCGTCGGCGAAATAAGTAACCAGAGCTTCATCGAGAACAGCGCCACCGGCCTTTAGAGTGCCGAAGTAGGCCCGATGAGAATCGGGCTTCGCAGGCAAAAAACCCGCTATCTGACGAGAAACTGCTAGCGACTGCGTCCCAGAGATGCGAACGACCGCGATAGCTCCAACACCGGGTGCTGTAGCCAGCGCGCAAATCGTGTCGCGATCTCCAGGACGAACATTTATCATCGAAAACTAAACGTTTCCAAAGTTGTCGTCGCGCGAATCAGTTTCTTCGCGAGTCGCGTGCTTTGCTGGATAGATTTTAACTTTTTTAAAGTGTCCTTCACCGATCGAACGGCTGCGAACGCGATCATCACCCGCAAGGTGCTGATGAACAGTTATGCGATCCTTTGGTGCCAATGGACGCATGTACTGCGATTTGACAGACTGGAGACATTTGTCTTTCAACTTGTCAGTCAAATCGACAAGCGACTGAGTCGCCTTCTCGCGGAATCCATCAACGTCCGCGATAACTTCAACACGCACATCTGGAAGTTTGTGCTGAAGAACACGCTTTGCAAACAACTGGAAGGATTCCAGGAGCTCGCCATTTTCTTCCTTCAACATATCAGCGTCTGCACCTGTGAACTCAACTGTGACTTCTTCGAAATCACCGTTCATTTTGCTGGTCGCTACGAAAT
>JAXMMN010000645.1:0-3416 GCA_034366485.1 Bdellovibrionales bacterium | reverse complement strand
CAAGAGACCTTGGATATTTACGCGCCACTCGCTGGGCGCCTAGGTATCATGTCACTTAAGATTGAGCTCGAAGACCTTTCGCTTCGGTATTCAAAACCGGATATGTATTATCAGCTAGCTCAAGCGGTTGCGAAACGTAAGACCGAGCGCGAAAAATACATCGATGATGTGAAGCGCCTTCTGTCGAACGAGATTTCGACAAGAACCAAATTAAAATTTGAAGTATTTGGTCGCCCAAAGCATTTGTATTCCATCTATAAAAAAATGCAGACGCGCCAACTCGATTACGAGCAGATCCACGATCTCTTGGCATTCCGTGTGGTCGTAGGCTCTGTTAGTGAATGTTATGAAGTTCTGGGACATGTGCATTCGCTTTGGAAGCCAGTGCCTGGGCGATTTAAAGATTTCATCGCAATGCCCAAGGTGAACAACTATCAATCGCTTCACACCACGGTGTTTGGACCTGGGGCCGAGCGAATCGAAATTCAAATTCGGACCCGAGAGATGCACATGGTGGCAGAGCGAGGGATTGCTGCCCACTGGAAATACAAAGAAGGCGGGCGTCCGGACAACGACGAAAAGAAATTTGATTGGCTGAGAGATCTTGTGTCTCTTCACCAGCAAGTTGGAAGTCCTGATGAGTTTTTGGAGACGGTCAAAAAGGATCTCTTCGATCGCGAGATCTACGTTTTCACACCAAAAGGTGAAGTGCGAGAACTTCCCGATGGTGCAACGCCTATCGACTTTGCATTTGCTGTGCATACGGATGTAGGAACGCGCTGTTCGGGCGCAAAAGTTAACGGGCGGATCGTTCCGCTCAAGCATAAATTGCGGAATGGTGACACGGTTGAGATCACGACCAGTCCCAACCAGCAGCCTTCTAAGGATTGGCTGAAGAACTGTGTCACGACCAGAGCGAAGTCGAAGATCCGTTGGTATGTTACTGCTCAAGAGCGAAAGCGCGCCGGCGAACTTGGCAAAGACATTTTGGAGAAGGAATTTGCAAAGTATAAGCTAACCAAGGACAAGTACCTTCGCCCGTCGCAGGAGCTTGATCGGGTTGTGAGGCACTTTAAGGCTCATGATCTTGAAGACATTCATGTTCAAATTGGCTATGGAAAAATAACTGCGACAGAAGTGATTCAGTCGTTTGAGCCTGGGATTAAGCTTGCTGAAGTCGCGGCCGCCGAGACGGATAAACCAAAGACGTTTTTGGAAAAAGTTTTTTCCAACGTTAATGCGGCAAAGAAAAATCAGAAAACAAAATCGATCATCAAAGTGGACGGCATGGAAGATCTTCTGGTGCGGTTTGCACGTTGTTGCAATCCGATTCCAGGTGATCCTATTTTAGGATTTATCACTCGGGGGCGCGGCATCACGGTGCATCGCTCGGATTGTGAAAAGGCCTTTGAGGTCGACAATGAACGTCGCATTGATGTCGGCTGGACCGTTGAAACAACCCCGGAAGGGCAAACGCGTAACGTGCGCTTGCGAGTTGTTAGCCAGGACATTCCTGGTTTGCTGAAAAGTATGTCTGAAGCTTTTGCTTCGCGCAGTGCGAACATTTTGAATGTTCAGGCGAGAACGACAAAAGACAAAAAAGCTGTCTGTCAGTTTGAAATTTCCGTACGAGACAAAAACCACCTCACGCAAGTGATGGCGGATCTTCAAAAAATTCCAGGTATTATAGCAGTCGAGCGATTTTAGTCAGCCCATGGCTTTTTCGGAAGGCGGCCATCCTGGCCTCCTCGGCGGGGGACCGGCATCCTGCCGGCCGAGAGCTTCCGAAAAAGCCATGTGCTGCCTTGGCTGTAAGGGAGAGCGATTAATAGGTGAAGTAGGTGTAGGTTATTTTTATTAGTAGGATGCTGTACCAGGCTGTGATGCTGGTGATGAACACAATGAGGACGGCTGGTAGTTCGGCCACGTCTGCCATACCGCGACCGATGGAGGCACTTTGGGTGATTTTCAATCCGAAGTAGAGCGCAAGTGAAGCGGGAAAATAAATCGAACTTAAGAGCCAGCTTTGATTAAACGTGAAGTTCAATTTCCAAAAAAGAGCAGCAAAAACCGCCAACGCAACAAGCGGCGCAGTTAACACGGCCAGGACCGACAAGTTCTTCATCAGGCAAAATCTTTTCGCGCCACTGCACGAAAAGCAGCGAAGGCCGGAGGCCGTAGCGACATAAATGAATTGCTGAGCCAAGGGCGAAGCACAAGCGAGCGAAGCGCTTGCGCGAGGTAGCGGTACATTTAGAACCGGAAGCCTAGGCCGCCGCGGACGGCGATGAGGCTTGTTGTGACGTCGTTCGACGGTGGAAACATTCCGTATTCAGCAGTGAGTTGCATATAAGTGGAGCTTCCCATGACGAAGTTAAAACCGCCGCCTGCATAGAAAACCGTGGTCGATGAGACGCGGTTTACATCTAGAATATTGGACGTCTTTGAAATAGGAAAATGTAGTCCAAGTCCACCCATTGCAAACGGAACAAAACCTGTGGGTGCGAACGAGTACTTCAGCATGAGATCGACGACCGCGTAGAGAATTTCACTTTTGAAATCGTCTTTCATAACGTTGAACTGCTCGGCCCCTACGCGAGTGAGAAGTGCAAGGCTTCCTGCGACCGGAATGTCTGCAAAACCTCGAACGCTAAATCCTGAACCAGTCATCGCTTGTGCGGCCGAGCCGGTGATCGTGACGCTCTGAGAATCCATCGCGTATCCACCCAGAATTCCAACGGTCATGTCTTTGAAAAGAGTGGCAGCTCCTGCCGAGCGGGGACGTTTCTTTTTTCCGCCCGACTCCTCAGCTCCTGCATCGGCATCTTCTTCACCGGCGTCAGCAGCGGCTTTTGCTTTTCCGCCTACGACTTCCATGCCTTCTTTGGCTTTTCCTTTGGTGATTTTAACTTTTGCTTTACCATTTTTTATTTGAACGACTTCCATTAGCGCTTTGCGCTTTCCATTTTCAGTCGCAAACACCTTGTCGCCTTTGGCGGGTTGGGCTTCATCTTCGCCATAAGAAACAATGGCTGCCGAACCTTTTACTTTTTCGATTGTTGCCGCCGAGGCTTGTTGCCCTATGCAGATGGTCATCATCAGTACAGTCGCAACCAGGGCACCTGAAGCGCTGGTGACAAGAGCTTGGAAATTCAAAAATGATGTTCGACGCATAGATGACCTCGCTTCCATTATTCTAAGGGTAGCAAGTGCTAAGAGGCATCAGAATCAGAGCCGTATCAGGACAATTGTCGGTGTCGACAGGCAAGTAAGTTTCTGGAAAGTCATTTTGTATAACATAAAAAAAGCTCGGTTGATTTCCAACCGAGCTCATCGATCAAAGCCTAAGCGACGCCTTTAGAAAGTCTTTTCGCGCCACTGCACGAAAAGCAGCGCAGGCTCTTGGCGGGGCCCTC
>JAXMMN010000644.1:0-6977 GCA_034366485.1 Bdellovibrionales bacterium | reverse complement strand
GCGTCGCCGACTTATTTTTAACTTCGATGTAGGGATACGTGTTCGCGGAGCTATTTTGCCCAACCAGCATGGAGTCACACTGGGAATAGTTTCTGGCATTTTCAGCCGAAGGCATAATTTTAACTTGGCCGCGATAGCTGTTGCGCGAATGGCCCGTCGAAATGCCCTTCGACAAAATAGTGCTCTTTGTGTTTTTCCCGATGTGAATCATCTTGGTGCCGGTATCGGCCTGCATGTAATCGTGCGTTAGCGCAACCGAGTAAAACGCACCCTGCGAACCGTCCCCGAGAAGAATGCAGCTTGGGTACTTCCAGGTGATTGCCGATCCCGATTCAATTTGAGTCCAAGAAATTTTCGAGTTTTTGCCCTGGCACTTTCCGCGCTTAGTGACGAAGTTATAAATTCCACCACGACCTTCCTTGTCGCCGGTGTACCAGTTCTGCACGGTGGAATATTTTATTTCGGCATCATCCAGCGCAATCAATTCGACCACAGCCGCGTGAAGCTGGTTTTCATCCCTCTGCGGAGCAGTGCAACCTTCAAGATAGTTCACAAACGAACCTTCGTCCGCAACGATCAATGTTCGTTCAAACTGGCCCGTGTCGGAAGCGTTGATCCGGAAGTAAGTTGAAAGATCCAACGGGCAACGAACGCCTTTTGGAATGTAGACAAACGATCCATCCGTAAACACTGCGGCGTTCAATGCCCCAAAAAAGTTATCCGACGTTGGCACAACAGAGCCGAGATACTTTTTCACCAATTCTGGATGAGTGTGAACGGCTTCGGAGATTGAACAAAAGACGACGCCGTGGCGCTTGAGTTCCTCTTGATGTGTGGTCCCAAGGGAAACAGAATCAAAAACGGCATCGACAGCGACGCCAGAAATTCGCTTCTGTTCCGTCAGCGGGATTCCCAGTCGCTCAAAGGTCTTCAAAAGTTCAGGATCAAGCTCATCTAATGACTGCTTTTTCTCTTGCGCTTTCTTGGGCGCAGAAAAATAGACGATGTCTTGATAGTCAATTTTCGGATAGCGAAGGTCCGCCCACTCAGGCTCTTTCATCGTCAGCCAAAGGCGATAGGCCTTCAACCGATACTCGAGCAGCCATTCCGGTTCGTTCTTCTTTGCTGAGATCGTTCGAACCGTATCTTCCGAAAGGCCCTTTTTGACCGAGTCTGTTTCGATGTCAGTGACAAAACCGTACTTGTATTCGTCGGCTTCTGGAAATTTCTGAGTCATACCTCGGCCTCCACGACAGGCGTTCCCGCTGTGCGACTTGCCTCGCGAGTCCGATTCACTCGTCCACCTTCAATTAGTTCGGCGACCGAAAGGCTCCGATAGAAGTCGGAAAGTTTTCGATTCAAAAGTTGGATGGGCGAAACGATATTGCAGGTTTCGCGCAAATCGCACGCGCCCTCTTGGGCTTCTTGCAGGCATTTTGCGACGCCCATCGGTCCTAAAATCATCTCGAGCAGTTCATAAAAAGAAACTCTGCTAAGATCTTTTGCGATCATATAACCGCCGTGCGCACCTTGTTCAGAATTCAGCACGGACTTACCCGCGAGTGCCTGAAGAACACGCGCGGTGACATCTGTCGGACATCCGTATTGAGCTGCAATTTCCTTCACGGTCGTGCGCTCGCCGGGCGCTTTGCTGCGCATGTGCTTCAGGGCGATTAATGCGTACTCGACTTTTCGATGAATTCGGTTCATAAGCGAAGTGAAAACTAAACGATAAATGGCAAAAGGGCTACCTAATTCGGCCTAAAAAGGTCCGAGTTTAAAGTTTGGCGACCGTTAACTTGTTTAAGATTAAGTCAGAATTTGCGAGTGCTTACAGATTATGAAACGAACTCTGAATTCCCTACTTCTCGTTGCCCTTAGCCTAATTGCCACACTTGGTGGCGGATGGATGTACTTCCATTCCAAGGCCCGATCAATGCCGACGAAAACGCCTTTTGACCACCCCTTCCTGCATCTGGCTCACAAAGATAGCCGGCCACTTATTCTGTTCCGAACCAACCTGCCAACAGACGTTCCGACAAAGATGGGTGCCGATCTCCCAGTCCAAGCAAACGCCGGCCTGTGGCTCGATGTCCGCCTTTCCAACGACGGATCATTGATTGTCAGTCGCAATGAACTTCTGGAAAACGGCCCGCTTGTCGGCAAACCCATAGAACTTGCGACGCTCGAGGAATGCCACGCCGCCGGTCTTTTTGAACTAAAAGAATTCGCAGGCAACATCGAAAAGTTCCCGACGGTGCTCAATCTCATCGCCCGTCGACCGGGCCTGGCGCCAAGAATTCTGGAAATGTGGGGGCCTCCGCCAAAGCCCATTTCACTTTCAAACACAGTTCTCCACTCGGAGAGCGATGGCGTCCTCAAGGAGCTTCGTGAAAATCAGCCGCGCGGAATGTACGGAACAAGTCAGTCCTCGATCATACAAATCGAAATGCTGGCCAATTTGGGCCTCGAAGCGTTGGTCGACCTAAAAAGTGACGTGCTTATTTCTTCGACCGAAGAGCTGCGCCCAACGGCAGTTCCTCGCTTAAGAAAATCAACTCTTGATGAAGCGAAACGCCGCGGTTTGAAACGTTACGCAGGACCGACATCAGATCCGAAAAAGGTCGCCGAGATGCTTGCTG
The DNA here is from genome assembly GCA_034366485.1 of Bdellovibrionales bacterium. Classification (GTDB taxonomy): domain Bacteria; phylum Bdellovibrionota; class Bdellovibrionia; order Bdellovibrionales; family JAMPXM01. The sequence continues at coordinate 4,335 of JAXMMN010000644.1, read as the reverse complement.
ACGGATATGACGGCGTTCTGTTCGATTCTGCGAACAAAATCAACTGAGTCTGAATTCATTGCTGTTTGATTCTGACAGCAAAGTCCGAATAGCCTATTCGTGAATGCGCCCGCCACAAGTAAGTAGGGGCAAGTACGAAGGAGAGCTTTCAGATGGCAGCACCGAAAGTCGCAGTCAAAACAGGAATTCTTGATGGAGTCATGGGCGCCGGTCCCGTTGTACAAGGGCTTCTTCTGTTGATGCTTAGTCTCAGCGTCGTATCGTGGGCGATTATCATCACCAAAAGACGACAACTGAAACTGATGTACGAAGCCAACGAAACCTTTGTGGATGCGTTCTGGAAAGCCTCTTCGCTCGAAGACATGGCTAAAAAAGCCAAAGACTATCAAAACTCGAACATCGCAGTCGTATTTCTTGCCGCTTTTCAAGAGCTTCAGAGAATTGCAGAGAAATCGCTCGGCTCAAAGTCCGCCGATGTAGGTTCCGATTCTTCCACGCGACTAACCGGGATCGACAATCTCGAGCGCACAATTCGAAAAGTGTCGGACTCAGAAATTGCAAAAGCAGAATCGAATTTAAGTTTTTTGGCGACAGTCGGAAGCACTTCACCCTTTATTGGACTCCTCGGAACGGTCATTGGAATCATGACCTCCTTCCAACAAATCGCCGCTAGCGGTTCTGCAAGTTTAGCCGTCGTCGCACCCGGCATCTCTGAAGCCTTGTTCGCAACAGCGATTGGGCTTTTCGCCGCCCTCCCTGCTGTTGCCGCCTACAACTATTTTGTCGGCCAGGTGAAACGCATTGAAATGGGTGTCGCAAGTTTCGGTTCCGACTTTTTAAACGTGGCTAAACGCAACTTCTTCCGAGAGTCATAACAAAATGGGTATGTCGAGTTCTTCTGGCGGCGGAAAAAGCCGCGTGGTTATGAGCGAAATCAACGTGACTCCCCTGGTGGATGTCATGCTTGTGCTTTTGATCATATTCATGGTCACGGCGCCGATGATGCAGCAGGGATTGGAAATTGAACTTCCGGAAACCGCAGCTTCCGGAGTGTCTACTTCTGAAGAACCTTTTGTTCTTGTCATCAACCGAGCGAAGAAAATCACAGTTGGAGGACAAGCTATTCCGTTTGTCGATCTGAGGAAGCGCCTTAGTGCGATCTTCGACAAGCGACCCAACAAACAAATTTATCTTCAGGCTGATAAATCGGTGGATTACGGCTTCGTCGCGGAAACCATGGCAGAGATTCGCGCCGCAGGGATCACTAATATTGGACTGGTGACTCTTCCAAAATGATTGCAAACGCCGGCACAGAAAACTTAAAAAGCGAAAGGCCCGGGCTTCAAAGCACCGAAGCCTTCAACTTTAAGCCGGCTCTTGTTAAGTCAGCCGTCGCTCATGTGGCCGTCGCATTGTTGTTAACGGTTCGCGCCTACATTTTTCCTAGTGAGCCACTTCGAATCGAAAGCGCCATCCGCGTCGATATCGTTGGCCTGCCAGAAAAGTCTCAGGCGCTTCCGCCGCCCATTGAAGAGCCCGCGGCCGAGGCGCCGAAACCCGAGGTCGTTCCCGAAACCACAAAGGAACTTCCTCCGATTGAAGTCGCGAAACCCCCTACACCAAAAGATCCGCCCGTTGTTCTCAAACCCAAAAAACCTGATCCGAAAAAACAGCGCAAGGATCAGGAGTCCGCACTCAAGCGGCTACAAGCGCTTGCGAAGTTAGACCAACAAGCGCGCGCAGACGCGGCTCAGAAAGCTCTTGCGGCCGCCAAAAATGCACAGGCGGTCGTGCGCGGAAATCAAATTTCTAAAGGAAATTCCCTTTCCGGTCTTACCCGACTGGATCACGCAAAATACTTGGATGAACTCGAGGCACGCGTTAAGTCGCAATGGCGACCACCTAAGTTTTTAGCTTCAGCGAAATTACGAGTTAGGGTCGTCTTAATCATCGACTCAAATGGATCAATTTTAAAAAAGTCTATCGTTCAATCCTCTGGAAACAGCGTTTTTGACGAATCTGCCATCCAAGCAATTGAAGCCGCGCAACCTTTAAAAGCGCCACCTGAAACACTTCAGGGCCTTCTTTCCACGCAAGGTGTTGAACTCGACCTAGAGCCTAGTACCTTCCGCTAAACACGAGTGACGTTCGGACTTTTATTCGCGACAATTGGGTATTCGACCAAGGAGTACCAACGTGATGCGAAATCTATTTTATTCTGCACTTTTCGTTTCTCTTCTAGGCCTCACGCATCAGTCCTATGCGCAAGACTCTGGATCTAGCGGCGCATACATTAAAATTACAGATGCGAATTTTCGAAAAAGTTTGATGGCGCTCCCGCCCTTCCAATTTCAAGGTGTCGCGGCGACCAGCCCACAACATTTGAAAATTGGAAAAGAGCTTTTCGATGTTTTCCGAAACGACATGGAAACCAGCGGCTATTTTGAATTCATAAAGCCTGCGGCTTTTTTAGAAGACACCGCAAAAGTTGGACTAAAGCCCGCCGGCCAAGAAGCAAACGGCTTTAAGTTCGAAAGCTGGAAGCAAATCGGAACTGATTTTCTTGTTCGTGTCGGCTATCGCATCATCGGCGACGAACTGAGTGTCGATACCTACACCTATTTCGTAGGCCAATCGAAGCTCGTTCTCGGCAAAACCTATAAAGCGAAAATTTCTGAATCGCGGACCATTGCTCACACATTTGCGAATGATGTCGTGAAAGAACTAACCGGAAAACAAGGAATGTTTCTTTCGAAAATCGTGACGTCGCGATCGACAGCAAAGGGTCAAAAAGAAATTTTCATCATGGATTGGGATGGCGCAAACCCAAGACAAGTTTCTACTCACAAGTCGATTGCACAATCTCCGACTTGGTCCTTTAACGGCCGAATGATCGCTTACTCCGCATTCGCGTATCACGCAAAAGAGAAGCGCAGAAATCTCGATCTCTTCACATACGATACAACTAATGGCCGTCGGTTTCTCGTTTCGTACAGAACTGGAATCAATTCCGGCTCGTCCTTCGTACCTGGAGATCGACATCTCTTGCTGACAATTTCAAACTCTGGAAATCCAGATCTGTACAAAATGTCGCTCGACGGAAAGAATCTTGAACGAATAACAAACGGCCCGCGCGGCGCGATGAATGTCGAACCAGCGATGAGTGCCGACGGAAAGCGAATTGCGTTTTCATCGGATCGAAGTGGACGACCGCACATCTTTGTTATGAACTCTGACGGTTCGAATATAAAACGAATCACGATCGCCGGCGAATACAACTCGTCCCCTCGCTGGTCTCCGGATGGACAAAGACTTGTTTTCGCAGGATACGACAAAGGCCACTTCGATCTTTTCACTGTTAACGCTGATGGGTCTGATATGATCCGACTGACTTCAGCGAAAAAGCCGAGCGGACGCATGGCTGACAACGAAGATCCAAGTTATTCTCCAGACGGAAGACATATTTTGTTCGTGAGCAATCGGACTGGCGCGAATCAGCTTTATCTGGTTACGACGGACGGCGAGACTGAAAAGAGAATCACTTTCGACAATCACCAATACTTCAAGCCGCAATGGTCACCGTCGTTTGATTAGCTTGCGAAATCTCGACTCCTACAGTGATCAAGAAAAGCAGGCCGCCAGTTCGTGGCCTGCCATTCAGCGCTACTTGTCTCTCCTTGGCCACGCACAGCCATCCTCGCCGGCCGCCCGGCTTAAATTTCAACGGCACAAGGCTTGGCTCGAATGCGCACTTGCACTTTTTCATCAATCCGCAACTGATCGCGACGTTTGCACCTACTGGAGCCAAACCGCCGATCGAAACATTGCAGTAGCGGCAAAACTTTCGGGCCTCGATCAGTTCCCTGTTTCCGTCTTTGCCCTTGGAAAGCTCGGCGCCGAGGAGCTGAATCTTTCAAGTGATGTCGATTTGATCTTCGTCGCAGAAGACGGCCTGCAAGCGCCACTGAAAGAGGCTCGAGAATTTATAAAGATTTTAAGCGAAGTAGACGAGTGGGGCTTTTGCCACCGCGTTGACATCACGATTCGGCCAGGCGGTTCCGCCGCCTCTATGATTCCTACCGTATCCCAATTCGAAAACCATTACGGCTATCAAGGCGAAGCCTGGGAAAGACTTGCGCTGATTCGGCTTCGGCCAATTCCGCTCTCGCCGGACGCACCTTTCAAAGCTGAACGCCAAGCCCTGGAAGAAGAGGTTCTGAAGTTTTCCCAAGGGTTTTCATTTCGGCGCCACCTTGATTACTCCGTTTTCGAAGAGCTTCGCCTCTTACTCAGCCGAATCAGAAGCGAATACTCTGCAAAATCAAATGACGAAAT
>JAXMMN010000643.1:0-1241 GCA_034366485.1 Bdellovibrionales bacterium | reverse complement strand
ATCTTGCGGAAACCTGCGAGCAGATTATCGGCGCTGCCAATCGACACTGCCAATCGACACGAAGTTCAGTTCGCAAACGCTTTGACCGCAAGGCTTCTAGCTGCACGGTCGACTTTTGAAAACGAACTGTCGGCGTTGATTGCCGAACTTCGAGAAAAGATGAGTTCTATGTCGAATGGTTCAGCGGCGACTGATCCGAACTGATTTTTTTTAGAATGTTGCCGATATGAGTTTTAAGAGTCGCTCGGGTGATTCCGAGCTCGAGCTCAATTTCGACATTTTTGAAACCACGTTTTCGAAGTTGAAAGATTTCGATCTCGCGGTTTGTGAGGCCTCGGGCTTTAAGCGTCTTTTTTTCTTTTTCAGCTTCTGCCGTGAGGGGACAAACAAAAGATGTGATCCGATCTTCTTGGAACACAATCGCGACGTCGCATGCATTTTCGCGAAAGCCCTTGTTTTTAAATGCTTTGATGCCGACATCATTCTCTTCCCCCAGCGATGTCGATCGCGTCAGTCGCCAACAGGTATCTTGGCAGAGTTTTCCGATTTGGTTTCCACAAATCGAGATGCAGCCGGCGTTCTGGTGCTCGATCGTCCAATCGCGCGATTTGATGCAAATCCCAAATGAAAATGCGTCTGGCTGTTGTGCCAATGACGCGGATTCGAAACGCTGTTCCATGCGTCGTGTCCCCTCAGTCCGTGTTTAAAAAATTCGACAGGTCATTTCGGGTTTGGTGGGAGGTTCTGTCAAGGCCGTGCTCGCAAACTGTATCGATCATTAATGACAAGACTAAATTTTGCCTACATTGTTAAACCTGTTCCACAAGGGGAACGAGGTAGGAACGTCGTTCAATGAATGTCGATAAAGCACAACGGTTTGACCTTTGGCTTCATTTCAATAATCTGGGTCGGTACTCTTGTATAAACACGTGCAAAGGATCCCAGAATGAATTTGAAAGTCACAGTGGCAAGCTTCGCGGTCATCATCGCCTCATTGTCTCTTCTGCCGAGCTCGCAGGTTTCGGCCGAAGAGGTTTTCCGTATTGAAGTCGGCCGAGACTATAACAGCTATTCTCAGCGCGATCTCCAGCGCCGCGTCTGGGAGCTCGAGCGCGCCGTTGCTCAATTGCAGTCTCGAGTGTTCGAACTTGAACTTTCACGGGTGACCAAGCCCGTTCCAACAGCGACACCTGCAACGGTTGACACTTGGATTTGCAAGGTCACTGCGATGGGGGTCACTT
>JAXMMN010000642.1:0-4037 GCA_034366485.1 Bdellovibrionales bacterium | reverse complement strand
CCGACAGAAGGCTATAGGTGCAGCCGTAGAGATTGCGATGGGCAATGATCTTTTGGCCCGATTTCATCACCGACAACAGGGCCGAGGAGATGGCGCCCATGCCGGAGCCGAACGTGACGGCGGCTTCGGAACCCTCAAGCTGCGCTAGCTGCTCTTCCAAGAGGAGCGTATTAGGTTCGTCAAGACGATCATAGATCAAAATTGGATCTCGATCGGTTCCATCGTTTGCACCAAACTGAATAAAGCCTTGCGCGCCTCGATCGAGCGATCCAAGTCGGAAGGTCGTATTTGAGGTAATGGGAGGAATGAGGTGTTTAGAAAATTCCCAAGCGGTGGTGCTGGGAATTCCGTGAACCATTCTCGATCGCTTGCTTGCGGATTGGTGAGCACGGTTAACTTGGCTTTTCGATTTGGCTTTTTTCGTTCTTTTGGTGGTCATGAAGACTACATAGTGAACAATTGAGTGATTACTCAAGTTAAAAGAGTTGCGCTGGGTAATTCGCGGACATTTTTTCTTGGGACATAGAGCCGAGCGGCTAAAAAGTGTCTCACGATGAAACGCTCAATACACGCCTACCCACCGACCGTCGAGTTGCTAAACAAACTGTGACTGTAATGTCTTTTAATTCTGACGCTCGAACTCCGATAGAGAATCACGGTATGAAAAAGATCCTTGCGCTTGTCTTAAACAACTTTGAACTCTTCCTCTTTCTTGCTCTTAGCCCGGTCGTTTGGGCCTACTACACCTCGCGAAACCAGCAGGAGAAAGAAGGAATCAAGGCTATCGACAAGGCCGTCAAAACGCAGACCAACGAACCCCTGTCGCTTCATCCCGAAATCGACCCGGCGCTATGTGCCGGTTGTGGGGCGTGCACGAAAGTGTGCCCTGAAGGTGACATTTTAAAACTCGTCAATCACAAGGCTGTATTGGTGGCTCCAACGAAATGCGTTGGTCACGGCGAATGCGAACAGGCTTGTCCCTTTGAGGCGATCTCCCTGGTCTTCGGAACAAAAACAAGAGGCCAAGACATTCCTCGACTGAACTCGAATTATGAAACCAACGTTCCGGGACTTTACATCGCTGGCGAACTTGGTGGCATGGGCCTCATTCGCAATGCCGTGAAGCAGGGAATTGCAGCGGTCGAGGATGCTCTTGCAAAGAAGACCGGCGGACCAGAAGCACAGTTCGACGTTCTCATCGTTGGCGCTGGGCCGGCAGGTGTCGCCGGTGCAATGGCTGCGACCGCAAGAAAAGCAAAGTACGCAGTGATAGAACAAAACTCTTTTGGTGGAACGATTGCCAATTTTCCACGCCAAAAAGTGGTCATGAGTCACCCAGCAGTTTTGCCGCTCGCAGGAGTCATGAAGTTCGCAAAGAACAAAGTCTCCAAAGAAGAGCTTTTGGAATATTGGGGTGGCTTGCGATCCAAATACGCGCTGAACATAGTGGAAAACGCGAAGTTCAATGCTCTGACTGTTTCGGATGGAGTCTTCCAGGTTGATACCTCTCGAGGTGTCATGACGGCGAAGAAGGTGATCCTTGCGATGGGAGTCCGCGGCAGTCCTCGTCGACTGGGTTTACCGAACGAAGATCTCCCCAAGGTCACCTATAACCTACTCGATCCCGAGCAGTACCAAAACTGTCACGTCGCCGTCGTCGGGGGCGGAAACGCTGGTGTCGAGGCGGCACAGTACCTTGCGAAAGCTCAGTACAAAAACAAAGTGACGCTTCTTGTTCGCGGAGCCACATTCGATAGATGTAATGAAGAGAACCAAAACATCATCAACGAGATGGAGAAAAAGGGCCTCGTTGAAATCTGGTATGAATCCTCGATCAAGGAAATTCAGCCCGACAAGCTGGTGATTCAGCGGAAAGACGGTTCAGTCGAAATTCCAAATAACTATCTTTTTGTCTTTGCGGGCGCCGAAATGCCGCATAAGTTTTTAATGAGTTTAGGAATTCAAATTGATAAGAAGTTTGGTGAGGCGCTGGGGAAGGCGGGCTAACGGGCCTGTTTAACGGTCCTCACGTCGAGGGCGCGTCATGTTTTTTCGTCTGGGAATTGTTCTTTGGTTGGTCCTAACCTTTTTTTTCGCTTACGAATCGTATGCGCTCAACAAGCTTCCAACTGCTAGCTTCCTTCAGTATGCCCAATTGAAGCTTGGGCTCTTTAAGGGGATGTCTTTAAGCCCCGAACCAGGGCGGCCGCTTTCCATGTTTTTAGGGTACGCCGGCTTGGGAACAATGATTCTGATGAATCTCTATTCCATGAGGAAGCGCTTTGGAATGTTGGCGAAGGTTTTGCCCAATATTCCACGCATGCTCGACTTTCACATTTTCTGCGGCCTCATGGGGCCAACAATGATCATCTTCCATTCCAACTTCAAAGTGCGAGGGTTGGTTGCGATCAGCTTTTGGTCGATGCTGGTTTCCGCCGGAAGTGGCATCATCGGTCGGTATTTTTATGTCCAGATCGCCAAAGGACAAAAGGAGACGGGCGGGGAGATCGAATCGTTGAAAAATTCGATTACAAAATACTTCGAACAAAAAATGCCGCAGTTTGATTTTGCACCTTTGTTTGACCGCTACGTCGCTTACGCAGGTCTAACGCCAGACCCCAGTTCATCAGGTTTAATTCCGGCCTTTTTTAACTCGATCGTCGGTGACATCAAGTTGTCGTTTGCCAAACCCTTAGCTCCAATTCCGGAAAGAGTTCACGCGGGCTTAGTTAAATATGCAGCGCTGAAGCGGCAGGAAGGGTTCATTTCTCATTTCAAAAAGATGATGGGCTATTGGCACACCTTCCACCTTCCATTTGCATTCTTCATGTACATAGCCGCCTTTTTACACGTCATTGCAGCACTTGTACTGGGTGTTACGAAGTAGCAGGCATCGATCAATCCTAGCGACTGAATGTGAACGTGTGGTGGCACTGTTTGCAATCCATGAACTGCGCGGGGACGGGTGTTCCGTGATGAGTTGACTCTTGTTGATGGCAACTGAGGCAGTCCGATGAAAGTCCCTGCATCACGTTTCCTCGATGGCAGTCGGCGCACTCAAGTGTTCGGTGAACTCCTCGAAGCGGGAAGCGAGTTCTTGAATGGTGGAAGAGCGTGTTTTCCCAGAAATGTTGACGATGGCAATCACCGCAGTTCGGCAGCATGCCGCCGTGAACGTCGTCTTTTTGATGGCACTGGTTGCAGTTTTGCGATTGTCCGGCAAGTTTGCGCCCGTCGCGATGGCACTCATTGCAATCCATCGTGAAGTGAACACCTTTTAGAGTGAAGTTGCGATGGAAATCTCGCGTTACTTTCCAGCCCTTTTCGATGTGGCAGTTTGAACAGCGATCGCCAAATTCACCCTTGTGTACGTCCTTATGGCAGCTGCTGCATTCGCCCGACATTGGCTTGTACCGGATTGTGGCAATCGTGCGTTTACCCTCTTGAGCAGAATGTCCCGGCACGGCCTTGTGGCATTCGGCACACTTCACGTCGACGTGCTTATGGCGAAGTTTGAAATCACTTTGTTTATTGTGATTGAACGTCGAAGGCTTCCATTTTGCTTCTGAATGGCATTCCGTGCACGTCTTTCCAAGCTGACCCTTGTGAACATCGCTGTGACAGGTCAGACATTTATTTTCCTCTAAGGTAGGAAACAGATATTTGTTCTTTACGCTCTTGATTGGCGTACTGAAACGTTCTTCCGTCGGAGTGTGGCATTCTGCGCATTCAAGCTTCGAATGTGCTCCCTCAAGTGGGTACTTGGTTTCGTTGTGGTTAAACGGCAATCGTTCTGACCATTTCGAAGTCTTATGACAGTTAATACACGCGCTCTCCTCTGATTTCGGATTTGTGTATTTCGCGCTGAACTGACCGCGATGAGGTGTCGCGTGACATTCGTTACAGAACTTTTGTTCGTAATTTTGAAACTTGTAGACTTTCTTTCCATCCTTTTCGTGACAATCAGTACAGCGAACATTGGTGTGCGCACCATCCAACGGGAAGCGAGTTGCCGAGTGGTCAAACTTCTTTCCGCC
>JAXMMN010000641.1:0-1064 GCA_034366485.1 Bdellovibrionales bacterium | reverse complement strand
GTGAATGGCCGAAGAAATAATTAAGCCGTACTTGGACACTGGAATCAGCGCCCAAGAGGAAATGCGCAGATTGAACCACGCGCGTTTGCGAAACCCGGAATCGCCGCTCAGTAGATCGGGAACTATAAGTAAGGCTGCGATTATAAACATTGCGACAGAGGTAACAAGCCCGATGGCTCTTAGATTCAAAGCGCTAGCGAGCGATGGAAACAAAGCTTTCGCAGTGGAAGCCGTAGGCACACATAGCACCAGGGAAAGAAGTAAATAAAAGGGAAAATGGTCGTTTTCAAACACTCTCCATTTCGGTTTTTCTGGAGACTGTGCAGATTGAAGTCGGTAGATCATCGATAGGCCTTTGACCTGCCATAAAGTATGATGCAGCAGAAGTGCTATGAACATCAGATCTGTGATGAGAATGATGATCGGCCGCGTACTGCTTGGGCGCCCCCCTGAAAGCGCCCGCCACATGAAAAACGAAAACGCGAGGATGCAAAGTGCGAGGGTCCAAACTCCAATGGATTGTCGCTTTGCTTCGGCCCTTTGCTGGAACCAGTCTGCTGCAGCGGGGAGAAGAAAAATACCGAGGGAAAGGTAGCCATGTGTCGAGCCCAGAAAGAACGTCTCACCGATGAAGTCGACCGCCATGAAGTTCAATGATCCAGGTGACAAGAACATCGTCGCAATCTGAAAGCCTATTAGCGGCAGCGGGACAAACAGAAAGAAGCGGCTCGACAAACAAGACTGCATTGGTTCAATTATGACAGGAAGCAAGTTCGGGAAGAAAGGCAAAAGTTTTGAACTCAAAGAGTAGCGGTACTTCAAACGCCATTTCGAGCGCCGACAAACAGGGCGCTGACCGTTTTATTGCGGAACAGATTGCCGTTTACGGTTTGAATGGTACCAACACCTTAAAAAACCCAGACGCGGGATTCCCGCGTGCGCACGTGCGCAATGAGTCGACTGGCATTCAGTTGGATTTTTCATTCGGCCGTCATTTCAAGTTTGGCTACAACGGCGAAGTTGGCCGGTTTCGAGAAAGCTCAACTTGCATGTATTGGACTGAG
>JAXMMN010000640.1:0-2276 GCA_034366485.1 Bdellovibrionales bacterium | reverse complement strand
AAGATCTTCTCGAGCAGGCGACCGGTTCAGAATCAAAGACAGCCACTCAGGTCATTTCACTTCCGATCGTTGACGGCGAAGGCGATCAGGAGTTTGAAATCAATGGCGAGACTGTCGCTGTGATCATGTACAAAAAAGAATTCGTCGATTTGTATCGCGTCGACTTTTTACTTTTGACACCGAAAGCCGATCTTCCGGTGCGTGGTCCTCAGTTCAATGCTGCTATCTCGGACTACTTGGTCAACGAGGGACCGGCAAAAAACAATGGCTGGACAATCAAACCAGGGCCCAACGCGATTCAGTTTGATTACCTCAACAACCAAAGTGGTGCGTTTGCGTTCAGTCACAAACTACAGAAGGTTTTGAAAGCCGAAGGCAAGTGGGGAACGTATCCGTTCAACTCGATGACTACGCATGTGAACAACATGCACGCTGTTGCGGAGGAAGCTCAGTCGTTGCTTCGAGCGGGAAAGCTTTCAGAGTCAGACGTTCTTGGAATCTACACGGCATTTTCCTGCACACTAAATCCGTAATTTAGTTCGCCGATGGCCGCCTTTCATGGACGGCGGCTTTGCGTTTACCAAGGGGGATTGCTTCCTAGTTCGAGATTGGGATCTCGACCTAGGACTTCGAGGCGGTCCCATTCTTCTGGCAAAAACTGATGAGCTTCGCGGTGCGCGCGTTCAAGTGAATACTGTCTTGTCGATGGGTCGTTCGCTTCGCAGTGAGAATACGGATCGTAGGCGCCACCCGCACAAATCGCGATTTCAATATTTTTAAGATTCGGTCCAACCATGGTGGTCAGCCACTCTTTGACTGGCATCGGCGCTTTTGGACTGATCGCGGGATCGTAGACGTAGTATTCGTCCGCTGCGCCTGAAGTCTTCACTTTGGCAATCGCCGCAACATGGTACCACCATTCCACTTCGCCAGACGGCGAGTTGGCGGTTTGGACGCGTAGATTTCCGAAAGCAAATATTTTGGCAGTGGGAACAGCGGTCGTCGGCGCTGGCGGTGGTTGAAGAAGTTTGGCGATCAAACCATCTGCAACGGTCGCTCGTACAAAACAGCCGTCATCTGGATAAAGCCACGTGGCACGACGTTTTCGAGAAACTTCGTCGGTAAAAAACTTTTCCTCGCGCACCATTTCAAAGCTCGCTTGGAGATCCGCTTCTGAGATCGCCGGCACACGGCTCCAGGTCGCTTCATCGAATGTGGATTTGGCCCAAACGACGGGTCCTATGCCAGCAGCTTTTTGACTGCGATCTGAGAGGCGGTGCCGCTGTGGCCGACTTCGCTCTTGGGCTTTGCGAATCAATAGTTCCGCGGGAACTCCACTTGGGCGCGCTGCGGACGAGTCGGAGGTTGCAGGGGCAGAGGCTGCAAAAGAGGTATTCGAGAATCCCGAAGCCGTGGCAAAGACTAGCAAAGTCGAAAGAAACGATCGTCGAAGCATGTGGCGGCTCCTTAGTTCTCAATAGATGCCTAGAAGGTATGAAATTCTTTCTAAATAGTAGGCACCGGTCAAGTGCTCTGAAGGCGTCAAAAAGCCACAATTCGCCGGTGGCCCGAGGCCGCCAATCTGTGTTACATTCCGCCCACTTATGAGTTCAAACGAGATCACCCAGCATTTGGCGACAAGCCTTGGTCCAGTCGACCGCGCACTTGAGGCTCAACCCGGTCTTCCGGAAGTGATGCCGCAGGTTACGGAAAAAGTATCATTTTTCGATCTTCCCATGGACGAGCTCGCCGCACGTTTAGGCGGAATGGGAAAAGAAAAGTTTCGCGCCAAACAACTTTTTAATTGGGTTTATCAGCAGCGCATTCACGATTTCGATCAAATGTCGAACGTCTCGAAAACCTTTCGCGCCGAACTTCCTTCGCTATTTGATTTTCGCGAACTTAAAGTCGTTCAAGAATTGAAAAGCGTCGATGGAACTCGCAAATGGCTGTTTGATGTCGGCCAGGGCATGACGGTTGAGACGGTATTGATTCCGTCGAAAGACCGACTGACACTTTGTGTTTCAAGTGAAGTCGGCTGCAATATGGCCTGCCGATTTTGCTACACCGGCAAACAAAAAATGAAGCGCAGGCTTTCGGCTGGCGAAATCGTCGGACAGTTTCTGCACGCAAGCGACAGTCTTCGTAAAGATGATTTGCGAGTGACGAACATCGTCTTCATGGGGATGGGCGAACCGCTGGACAATCCCGACGAAGTTTTTAAAGCCATTCGAATTTTACACGAACCAGATGGCATCGGCTTTTCGAGACGAAAG
>JAXMMN010000639.1:0-8944 GCA_034366485.1 Bdellovibrionales bacterium | reverse complement strand
AAAATCCAATCAATCGCTGGCTACTTGCACGCTACAAACCCATTTTGGAATGGTGCTTGGGCCACTCTAAAGCTGTGCTTGGAGCAATGTTGGCTCTTGTCGCCGTTTGCGTTTTTGCATTCACGCGCCTTGGTTCAGAATTTATGCCTCCGCTTTGGGAGGGCGATCTTCTCTATATGCCGATCACCGCGCCAGGAATTTCGGTAACGGCAAGCTCTGATCTATTAACCAGACAAGGCGCAGCCATAAAAGCAGTTCCCGAGGTGGAAACGGTTTTTGGAAAAGCGGGACGCTTTGAGACAGCTACTGATCCAGCACCTTTATCTATGTTTGAATATACAATACGTCTGAAGCCACGCAGCCAGTGGCGAAAGGGTTTGGACGATGAAGAATTAGTTTCAGAACTCGACAAAGCTGTCGAAGTCCCAGGACTAAATCGAGCTTGGACCAAGCCGGTTCGCGGCCGCATTGACATGCTCTCGACGGGCATTCGTACGCCGGTCGGGATTAAAATTTATGGCAAAGATTTGAAAGTTATCGAGGATATCGGACAGCAACTTGAGCGCACACTGAATACTGTTCGCGGAACTAGAAGTGTTTACGCAGAGCGAATCATTGGCGGGTATTACCTCGATTTCGAACCAGACCGACCTGCACTTGCACGATATGGTCTTAACGTCGGTGATGCGCAGATGGTCGTAGAAACGGCCATTGGCGGAATGGAAATCTCTCAAACTATCGAAGGGCGAGAACGCTATACGATCAATGTTAGGTATCCTCGAGAATTGCGAGATAACATTGAAAAACTAAGCCGTATTCTCGTGGCGACGCCAACCGGAACCCAGGTTCCACTTGGGAAGCTGTGAAAACTAACAACACGAATGGGTCCGCCCATGGTGCTGGATGAAAACGGATCGCTTGCCGGATACGTCTACATCGATCTCAAAGATCGAGATCCGGGCGGATACGTCAATGATGCAAAAGAAGCCGTCAAGAGAGAGGTCAAAATCCCACAAGGGTATTTCATTTCTTGGACCGGCCAATATGAATATCTAGAGCGCATGCAAAGCCGAATGAAGATCGTACTTCCGCTCACGCTTCTTTTGATATTTGCATTTCTTTTTTTCAGCACGAGATCAGTTTCGAGATCCGTCATGATCATGGCCTCAGTTCCCTTATCGCTAGTTGGCGGAATTCTTCTGATGTGGGCGCTTGGTTACAACACCAGTGTCGCCGTATGGGCCGGCGCAATCGCATTGATCGGCGTCGCGGTTGAGACTACTTCCATTATGATCGTTTTCTTAGACCAAGCTTGGAGCAAGAGAAAGGCCGACGGGCAGCTAAAAGATGCCGATGATTTTACGCAAGCGACTCTTGAGGGGGCGCAAAAGAGTTTTAGATCCGTTTTGATGGCCGTAAGCATGAATATATTCGGGTTGCTTCCCGTCATGCTAGCGACAGGGCTCGGAGCAGATGTCATGAAACGAATTTCGTCGCCAATGTTCGGCGGACTTATTTCATTAATGCTTCTGACCCTCGTGGTGATTCCTGTCATTTATAAAATGCGAGAGGAAAGAGTTGTTCTCAAAGGACCGTCTCTATGATGAGTCCAGCGGTAACGTCTCCTTGGGCAAAACCAGAGAATGAAGTCTTAGACGTTCTCGAAGTAAAACTGGGTCAAGGCCTTTCCGCAGAACAGGCGAGAGATCGCCTTAAGACGTTTGGTCTCAATGTACTGAGAGCCGAAAAAAAGGCGACCGCCCTACAAAGATTTTTATCTCAGCTAAAAAGTCCCGTGGTGATTATACTTTTGATCGCGACATTTGTTACTGCCGTACTTGGTGAAGTTGCTGACTCTGTCGCCATCGCCATTATCGTAATCATTAATTCCATCATCGGTTACTTCCAGGAAACGAAAGCAGAAGCTGCCGTCGAGGCTTTGAAGAAATTGTCTGCCCCCAAAGCTAGAGTTCTCAGAGACGGAAATATTTTGGAAGTGATGGGTTCGGATTTATGTCCTGGCGACATTTTGATTTTGGAAGCGGGCGATTATGTGCCCGCTGATTGTCGGATCATTCAAGCAAGCCAGCTTTCTGCTGACGAAGCCATTCTCACGGGAGAATCTCTTCCAGTCGTAAAAGCGGCAAATCCTGTTTCCGAAAGCGCTGCATTGGCTGATCGAAAAAACATGCTCTTTGCCAGCACAGCAGTAACGACCGGAACAGCAAAAGCAGTGGTTACTGCGACCAATATGAAAACAGAGATCGGCCGCATCGCCGGACTACTTGACGCGAGCATCTCTGCCAAGACTCCGCTGCAACTTAAGCTTGAGCAAGTCAGCAATAAGCTGCTTATTTTTTGCGGGCTTGTCGTGGTTATCGTCGCGGTACTGGGTATTGTTCATGGCGAAGAATGGCTTGATGTCTTAATGACGGCAATAAGTCTCGCGGTCGCCGCGATTCCAGAAGGCCTTCCTACTGTTGTTACTCTCGCTCTCACGATGGCCGTTAGTCGAATGACAAAGCGAAATGCTATTGTAAGGCATCTTCCCGCTGTTGAGACTCTGGGTTCAACCAATGTCATCTGTACCGACAAGACAGGAACGCTGACCACCGGGAAAATGCGGGTCCGGGAAACATTCATTCCTGCGAAAGGAATCTCAAGTGAGAGCGACGAAAAATTTGAGGGAGCAGATGGGCAGGTGGACGAATTCAAAAGCCTCATAGAATGCTCCGTTTTATGCTCCAATGCTTCCATCAATGATGATGGGCTCGCAACGGGTGACCCTACCGAAGTAGCACTTCTCTATTTAGCAAAGAATCATGATCTCGATCTTAAACTTTTGCTTTCGAATTTTCCGAGGCTAGCTGAATGGAGCTTTGACAGCGAAAGAAAGCGAATGAGTGTTGCGGTTCAGTCGGGCTCTCAGGTTGTTATTCATAGCAAGGGTGCTCCTGAATCTATTCTACCTCTTTGCAAATTGAACGATGTTGAAAAAAGCGAAATCCAGAATGCAATTGAAGCTCTTTCTTCTCAGGGCCGGCGCATATTAGCTATTGCCTCGAAGCCTCTGGGCGAAACTCGAACTGAGTTCAATATCACACTCTATAAGGATCATTCTTCCGTCGAGAACAACCTCACGTTTTTGGGTTTGATCGCGATTGCAGATCCTCCTAGGACGGAAAGTATTCCTGCAATTCAAGCATGTAAAGCGGCTGGAATAAAAGTCGTCATGATTACAGGAGATCATCCAGTAACCGCTAAAGCTATCGCTCGGGAGCTCGGAATCGTTGAAGACGGCAAGTTCGACCAGGTTCTGACCGGAGCCCAACTGGATGCGATGTCCACTCAAGACCTTGAGCGACAGGTGGAGCGTACAGCTGTTTACGCAAGAGTCACACCTGAACATAAATTAAAAATCATTCAAGCTTGGCAAAACAAAGGCAATGTTGTCGCCATGACCGGCGATGGGGTTAATGATGCGCCAGCCTTAAAGCAAGCCTCGATCGGAATCGCTATGGGCAAAGGCGGAACAGAAGTCGCGCGTCAGGCTTCCTCCATGATTCTAACGGACGATAATTTTTCGACTATCGTTTCAGCTGTCGAGGAAGGTCGAGCAATATATGGAAATATTCGCCGCACAATTCAGTATCTTCTATCCGGAAATTTATCCGAAATTCTCATTATGTTAGGAGCGGCTGTCTTGGGATGGCCAGCGCCTTTGGCCCCTATTCATCTGCTTTGGATCAATCTCGTCACCGACGGACTTCCCGCTCTAGCCCTAGCCGCCGAACCTGTCCCGGAAAATGTTCTTGGTTCTACGAAGAAACCTTCGCCTTCTACTTTTTTTGATCGTAGTTTTTATCGCGAAATGACTTTTGTCGGTCTCCTTACTTCGATTCTTACACTCGCTGTTTATGGTTATAGCTTAAAAAATGAAGACGAAATTACGGCAAGAACTCACGCTTTCTCGTTTCTTGTGTTTGCCGAACTTTTTAGATCCTTTGCTTGCAGGAGTGAACACAAAACGTTTTTCCAAATGGGACTTACTTCAAATCTCTACCACTTAGCCGCAGTGACAATTCCGATTTCGTTTCAAATCATTCTTCATCATACGGAATTTTTCCGGGGCATATTTAAAGTCAATGAAATCAGTTGGACAGAATGTTTTGTCATGTTCGCTCTAACCTTGATCCCGGTTACGATCATTGAGGTGAGAAAAATTATTAGGCAGAAATGGGTTGGCCAATGAAACTGAGAAGTACCTCGCTTGATACTCGATTAAAATTTGCGGAGCTAACATCGAGTATTGGTGCCGGCGTTTTGGGCCTTGGTTTAGGTGTCCACTTCGGCGACCACTTAAAATCACTTTCATTCCCTATAATTGCCGTTGGGATTCTTTCTTATGGTGTTGGCATGTTCGATAAGCACAGACTTGAGTCGCAAGCGAAAAGCATCCCGACAATTTGGACAAAGTTTTTATATTGGATCTGCTGGGCAAGCATGGCTGGCTTAATTGTTTATTTTGTTTTTTTCCAAAGAGGTGACTTATGAAAATTACTTTCCTCGGTGCGACCGGTACCGTGACGGGTTCTAAATATTTAATCAATGCCAACGGCTTTAAGTGCCTGGTTGATTGCGGGCTCTTTCAAGGTCAGAAGGAGCTAAGGCTTAGGAACTGGGCTGACTTTCCTATTAGCCCTAAAGAAATTGACGCCGTCGTTTTAACCCATGCTCATATTGACCATTCGGGTTACTTGCCTGTTCTTAAAAGGCATGGGTTTAAGGGTCCAATTTATTCAACCTCTGGGACCCATGATCTATGCAAAATCCTTCTGCCTGACGCAGGAAAACTTCAAGAAGAAGAGGCACGCTATGCAGATCGAAAGGGGTATTCAAAACATAAGCCGGCTCTACCTCTTTTTACTATGGAAGACGCTGAAGACGTTTTAAAACTATTCACGGATGTAGAATTTAATCGGGAAATTGATCTGTCGAAGGAATTAAAACTTAAGTTTTCGCCATCAGGTCATATTTTAGGCTCCGCATTTGTCACTTTGAAATCTCAGAATACTTCTGTGGTATTTTCTGGCGATCTAGGGCGCCCCAACGATCTCGTTATGAAACCGCCTGCTTTCCTGAAGAGCGCTGACTACCTATTGATTGAATCTACATACGGGGATCGGACTCACCCTGTGCAGGATCCAGTAGATCAATTAGCTGACGTCATCAACCGAACGGTAAAGAGAAACGGCGTTGTTATCATTCCGGCCTTCTCTGTGGGACGCTCCCAATCGTTTTTGTATGCCATTCACCTTTTGAAATCACAAAAGAGAATCGAGGACACGCCTGTTTTTCTCAATAGCCCCATGTCGATCAATACTATGGGCGTCTATTGTGACCATCAACCAGAGCACAAATTAGATCCCAAACAATGCGAAGCAATGTGCACTGTTGCCAAGTATGTAAGAACCCCTGAAGAGTCAAAAATCCTGAACACCAAACCTGGGCCCATGATTATTATCTCTGCCAGTGGGATGGCGACAGGTGGTCGCGTTGTGCATCATCTGAAGAAGTTCGCCCCGGATGCGCGAAATACGGTTTTACTCGCTGGGTACCAAGCCGCCGGCACGCGCGGGGAAGCGCTCTTTCGAGGAGCCAAAACCATCAAAATTCATGGTGAGCAAGTAGTGGTGAACGCAGAGGTGGCTTGCATCAATGGATTCTCAGCGCATGCTGATCAGTCTGAGATCATGGATTGGCTAAAACATTTTTCGGATAAACCGAAAATGACTTTCATCACACATGGAGAGCCAGCGTCGGCTAAAGGCCTCGAAGAAAAAATTAGACATGATCTAAAGTGGGCCACTCGAATTCCGGAATATATGGAAGAAGTGGAACTCGTATGATTACTTGCGACACTTCGATTCACACCTGTGCATGTCAGAGGAAAGACCATGACTGCAAGAAAGTCGTACTTACTGGTGGTCCTGGAGCTGGGAAAACAGCTGTTCTAGAGATTGCTCGAAAAAACTTTTGCCAACACATCTCGGTTTTGCCAGAGGCAGCAAGCATCATTTTCGGCGGCGGATTCTTGAGACATGAAACACTGGCCGGAAAAAAAGCAGCACAAAGAGCAATTTTTTCTGTGCAAAAGGAACTTGAACGCCTCGTTGAAG
Organism: Bdellovibrionales bacterium; assembly: GCA_034366485.1. Classification (GTDB taxonomy): domain Bacteria; phylum Bdellovibrionota; class Bdellovibrionia; order Bdellovibrionales; family JAMPXM01. Next base: position 2,765 of record JAXMMN010000639.1, on the reverse strand, counting down.
AGGAAAAAGAATCTGCTATCGTACTTTGTGATCGAGGAACATTGGATGGTCTCGCCTACTGGCCTGATGACGAAGCACTTTTCTGGAAAGATCTTGGCACGACCAAGGCCGACGAATTTTCCCGCTATGCCGCTGTCATTCACTTGCGTACCCCCCACTTAGAGCAAGGCTACAATCATCAAAATCCTGTGAGAATTGAATCCGCTATTCAAGCATCTGAAATTGACGAAAAAATCGCCCAAGCATGGAGCGGTCATCCGCGAAGATTTTTTGTTGAAAGCAAAAGCGATTTTTTGGAAAAGGTCGCTCGAACCATTGCTCTTATCAAAGAAGAACTTCCCGAATGCTGTAAAGGCCATAGCATTCAGGAGTTGAAAAATAGAACGTGAAGCTCAATCAGCTTGGTAAGAAAGGGAAGGACATATGCAGCTGAATATTGCCGACATCCATCCGTTTCACCAACTCCTCATTTCGTTGACCCTGGGCTTGCTAGTAGGACTGCAAAGACAATGGGCTGAATCTCCACTTGGTGGGATTCGCACCTTTTCACTGATTGCGCTCCTGGGTACTGCCTGTGCGCTGTTGGCTGATAAATATGGAGAGTGGCCAATTGCCTTAGGTTTTTTAGGTACCATTGCCGCCATGGTGGTCGGCCATATCGCAAGTCGAAATCAGACGACTCCCAAAAACCACTCTGGGCTTGTCACCGAATTTGCCATGCTGCTGATGTTCATAACGGGAGTGCTCGTGCGCGTTGGACCGCTTTGGCTGCCAGCGGCGTTGGCCGGCGCACTTGCTGTGATCCTCCAAGCGAAAATTGAACTTCATGGACTCGCTGCTCGCTTCACCGAAAAAGAAATCAGAGCAGTTATGCAGTTTGTGCTTATCTCTCTGGTTATTTTGCCGATTGTTCCGAATCAAAGCTACGGACCTCTTGAAGTTTTAAATCCTCACAATATTTGGCTGATGGTGACATTAATCGTAGCAATAAGTCTCGCGGGCTACATCATCTACAAATTCTTTGGAGAAAAAGCGGGAGTTTTGCTAGGAGGGATTTTAGGTGGAGTGATTTCGAGCACTGCCACAACAATGACATACGCACGGAGATCGAAGGGGGTAGATTCGACAACTCCCCAAAATGCTCTCCTTATCTTAATCGCTTGGACAGTGCTTTATTTAAGAGTGTTTTTAGAAATCACGGTGGCGGCTCCTCAATTTCAAGACGCGTTTGCTCCAATCGGAATCATGTTTTCAGCTTCTGTCCTATCGACGGCATGGCTTTGGAGAAGCTCAGATAAAAATCACAAGGGAATGCCGCAACAAAAGAATCCAACAGAACTAAGAACGGCGCTGCTATTTGGCTTGTTGTATTGTGGAATCTTGATAGCCGCTGCCTTTTCAAAGGAATACTTTGGAAGCAAGGGACTCACTGTTGTCGCGATCTTATCGGGAGTTACAGATGTGGACGCGATCACGCTCTCGACGGCTCGCCTTGTAGAAACAGGAAAACTTCTACCCAAAGAAGGCTGGTCCGTTATCGTTGCAGCCATTATGTCGAATATATTTTTTAAAGGGGTACTCGCAGGAACATTAGGGGGAAAGCGCCTATTTAAAACAATTTTCTTTTCATGGGTTTCCACGTTGGCGGTCGGACTCATTTTAATTTTGGTCTGGTAATAATCTCAGGTTTCAAAGAATATCGTGGAGAGGTCCCTTCATTTCATTACCGGCTCACCGGCCTCTCATTCGTTCATGCTCGTACGTTCAGTTCCGCAAACAGTCTTTGTGACCGCGATCAAACTCATCTTTCGATCCTACATCCAGAATGACGACGTTGTTGTTTTTGATCAGCGCGAGAAGTTTATGAGTCGACACCGATTGCTTCATGACACGCCCTTCTTCTTCTCAAGCGTCTCAGTCATTCGGATCGCGACGACGACGCCGGATAAGAATGTGGCAAGGGCGGCGAAACCGATAGCGACGTATATTCCGAAAAAATCGGCCAAAACACCTGAAACAATCGCACCGACCGCGTAACTAGAATCTCGCCAGAATCTGTAGATCCCGACCGAAGAAGCTCTCCAACTTGGAGCAGCAACATCGCCAATCACTGCAAGAAGATTTGGGTAAACCATTGCGGTTCCAACACCTGAAACCAGTACAAAAAGAAGGCCGTAAGCCTTCAAGTTAATTGATGATTTTCGAGTCAAAACAGTGACGTTCGCTCCTTCGAACAGGTCTAAGTTATTGATTTTCGTCACCGCAACCATTCTCTCGTTCGTAGCGGCGCACACCGAATCTGTTTTCAAACTCGCTCTGTTTTCTTCCAATCCAAAAAATCCCTATGAGTCTCAACACTTGGCCACTGAGCCCGTGTTGGTCTGCATCGTGAAGAGTCTCTTGGCACGCGCGGCGAAACTCGCGCAACCAGAGGGAGCAAGAAATGAAAATCAAAAAACCACTGCTCGTTTATCTACGACGAATTTACCGCAAGCTATTCAAAGAAGATCAAAGTCGATTCGAGGACTGGGAACATCTCGAACTGCGCCGAGCGTCCGCTTCAAAGAATCGAACCCACCCAGATAAACGGGAGCTGCTATGAAACGTCCAAAATTCTCGAAGCCGATTGAAATGTCCGAACAGAACTTCGGTCTCTTGAGAGATGCTTTGTCTCTACTGAGTCCGAAGCAGCGTCTCATCATCTACCTTCGGTTTTGGGACAACATGACTATCCAAGAAATCGCACGTTACGTTGGCCACTCTTG
>JAXMMN010000638.1:0-1694 GCA_034366485.1 Bdellovibrionales bacterium | reverse complement strand
ACCATCAAAATCGTGATCGCGACAGACGTAGCGGCTCGTGGTCTTGATGTTAAAGGTCTGACTCATGTTGTGAACATGAGCATTCCGCGTGAAGACGAATCGTATGTTCACCGTATCGGCCGAACAGGTCGCGCGGGCCTTGAAGGTATTGCTTTGAGCTTCGTATGGCCAAAGCGCATTGGGATTCTTCGTCAGCTCGAGCGCAAGCTAGGCATTAAGATGGAACACGTTCAGGTTCCAGAACCAGGTGACATCGCTCGGGTTGTTCTTGGTCGTGAGATCAAAGCTTTGTTTGCAAAGCCACTTGAGTATGTCGAAGGAAATCCAATTCATAAGTCGATCTCCGAACTTATTAGCGAAGCGCAACCGATGGATGCAGAAGTGTTGCCATGGGTTTCGGCTTTGGCGGCGAAGATTCTTGAAAGCAAAAACCCAGGAATGTTGAACCGTCGCACGATCAAGTCACTTCGTGCGGATATGGCACCAAGTGGTGGCGGCAGTTACGGTGGAAGCTACGGCGGCCGTGATGGTGGTCGTCGTCCAGGTGGTTTCGGTGGCCGTCGTCCAGGCGGGTTTGCTGGTCGCGATGAAGGCGGTCGTGGCGGCGGAATGCGCGGTCCAAGATCGGGCGGAGGTCGGTTTGAACGACCAGAGCGCCGCGATCGTTATGCGGGCGAAGGAAGACCTGAGGGACGTCCGGAAGGTCGTATTGAGCCGCGAGCAGCGGGACCACGTGCAGACGGACCAGCGCCACGCATCGAGCGTGCGAAAAGTCGTCCGGCTTCTGATGGACCACGTCTACGTGATCGCCGTGATGACGCTACTGGCGGCGGCGCTCCACCCAAGCGCCGTGGCGGTTGGGAAAAACGCGAACGCAATTAGTGGTATTCCGATTTAAGCGGCCGAATGTGTGCCGTTGAAAGATTCTGAGGGCTCGAGCAAGCATTTTGCTCGGGCCCTTTGTGTTTGTGTGGCAACGCTTGAATTCGAATGTTTCAAGAATTGCGATGTACGTTGAACCAACTTGTGAAAATCAACGCGCGTCGAATAGTACACGGGATCTCTGAACTTCAAGAGCCGACCGATTTCGCCCATCGCATAAAGTCCAGAGGCTTTTCGACCGTCATCCGACGACCGAGAGAAAATCATTTTTTCGAGTTCTTGAAGTGTTGTTACATCCAATTCTAAGGATCCAGCATGTATCAAAGCGTTAGCGGCAACTCGATTGTTTTCGCTGATCGTGAGATCTCGCATAGGTCGTGCCGCCGGAGTAACAGCGTATTTCGTTAGAACATCAATCGTGTTCGCGATCGTGCGCTCGTCTTTACTGTCTAGCAGAGACTCCAGTCGAAGTATCGTCTCATCATTGAGATCTATCTTTGGAATCAAACTAGGATAGAGCATCACAATCGCCGAAGTGACTCGAACAAAATTTGAATTCTCTTTTGCGCGCTCGACGGAAGTTTCAAGCCACTTGTTTAAGCTTTGCGCCAGAGAGTGTTGAGAGCGGAAGACAACAAGAGGCCTAAGCGCCTCGATAAGTCCAAGGTGGTTTTCGACGGACCAAGTTTCGCCTGCGCTTGCTGCGGTTCCGATCAGAGTCTCAAGACTGTGGTCATTTCGAAATTTAGAAACAAATTCGAAGCCTTCATTTGGCGCGATCGACAAATGGAGCTGAAGGGATGTCATGGACA
>JAXMMN010000637.1:0-7103 GCA_034366485.1 Bdellovibrionales bacterium | reverse complement strand
ATGGAACTTGATCTACTCCGCCAGCAACGAAGGGATCATCCCATGTTCCAGCTGGATCTACACGATGTCCTAGGGCCTCAGCTCTTAGGGTGGATGATCGCAGTGTGGGATTTGCTTGTTTAACCTGAGATAGATATTCAGTAAGAGTCAAATCACTGCCATAAGAGGGCAATCCAAAGGCAAATAAAATAAAAAAACTAAAGAGTACCTTGTTGAAAAGATACTCTCTCGCGAACTCTGCCCATGGGCATCCCGTGATAGAATTCATTAGATGCTCCTCATGATCGCCTATCTTTTCTCGACGAATGTTCCCTCTTCAAATGGAACACCGGAGTCAAATTTTACTACTGAGTAATGTTGATTTAATATCTCGGTTACAGATCCTTGGCCCACCTTAACTTTTTCACATCCTGCTCCGCCAAGACCGGACCGAACGCCGCCTCCTTTAGTTGGGCAATTATTCTTGTATAGGGTGACGCGATCTCCCACCTTGGTTTCTGTACTGTCCATACAGACGTGCGCTTCAGTATCACTCACTTTCATTGCAACGCTTCCCCGCATGAGTCCGTGCGCGCATCCCGTGAGCGTTAGCGCCAAAGCAGCCAATGGTAAAAAAAGTATTCTCAGAAACATGGTACCTCCTACCGGTATATGGTTGTTGCGGAGCCCAAGTGCAATAGAAGTGCCGCCGACGATGTTATCTGCAGATTCGCTCCACCCATAATCGATTAAAATTTGTGACAATGTGGCTCAACCTCGAGAAAAATTGTCTCAAGCCGATCGTTTTGACCCCATACCCCTATTAGGTATTCTTCCGATGAATAAAACTGATAGTGCAATTTAGTGTCCGCCATTCAATCGGTGGCAATTGGCCGAGCTAGTGGAACATCTCGGAATAGCTATTGCAGAATCGTTTCTTGATTTTAATGATGAGAGCGGAGAATTTTTATTATGGTTAAAAAAGGCGCACCGCATCACACGCAGGCAGCTCGTCTTGCGAAGGTGGAGGGACAAATCCGGGGCGTGATCAAGATGATAGAGGAAGAGCGCTACTGCATCGATATTATCACACAACTAAAAGCCATCGCTTCCGCTATTAGGTCTGTTGAGAGATCGATCGTTGAACAACATATTGATACTTGTGTTGTACGCGCAGTTGATGCTGGAAAAAGTAAGGAAAAGGATCGTCACCTACGGGAAATATCGGAATTGCTAAAGGCATCTTGCCGCTAGTTAAAATTTAGAGTCATTGGCGGCAAATGACACCAGTCCGAATCAGTCACTGAGTGCAGTCGAGGCTCGAAGACACTTTGGCGCACGTTGCTGCAAATTAGTGGGATGGGACCTCACTGATCAAGTCGTACAGCTTTAACTCAGCTAAGAAGAAGTCTCGCCTGAATTCCAAATTTCTGATGCGCGCGTCGAGCAACCGTTCGGAAGCCCCCACCATATCGGGTGAGTTTTTGACCCCGCGACGGTATTCGTCGAGCGTTATTTTATAGTAGGTCTCTGACTTTGGAAGTGTCTTTTCTTCAAGCGCAATGCGGTCAGAAATCGTCTTGAGCAGCGAGAATAGGTTCTCGGCCGTTGCGCGGGTGGTGAGCGCAGCCCGTGCTGCCGAGGCCTCTTTCGCGGCGAGCGAGGCGTTGATCGCTCGTGATTCGTTCAGCGTTTCGAGACCCGAAAATATCGGCACCGATAATTTTAGAAAGACAGCGTAGTTATTGGTGCCCGGTAAGACTCGTTCATCGACGGCGATCTTGCCGTAGCGAGCTTCCAGGTCGAGTGACGGAAGGTAGCGGGATTGAATCGAAGATCGATCGCGCTCGCTGAGTTCGACGTCGGCCTTGGCTGTCGCGATTTCTAAACTCTGTTCGTCAAGTTGCCGCATGAAAGTTTCTTTGGATGCGACAGGCCCCACTTTTTTAAGGTGACCCTTCACGGTGATGACCGAATTCGAATCTTTACGACCTAAAACCACGGATAGCTGTCGCGATTGTTCGATCAGCTGCTGATTCAACATCTGAAGATCGGAATTTAAAGTCGCCTCGCGAAGTTCAAACTCAATAACGTCGGCGCTTGACGTAAAACCCGAAGTTTTTTTTCGTTTTGCGAGGGCCATTTGTTCTTGGTTAAGCTCGATGGCCTTTTCTTTGAGAGCTTTGCTTTCAAGCAGAAAGAGAAGCTCGTAGTAAAGTCTCGCGACGTCACGTCCCACCTTCGCTTTTACGGACGCAAACTTTCGTTCCTCGAGGGACTCGCGAATTTTGAAGCTATCAAAACTGTAGCGGTCGGCCCCACCGCGGTACAAGTTCCAGTCGATTTTTCCATAATAGGACGTGCCGCTCGAGGCTTGATCGGCGAATCGTGTTAGCAGGGGACCGCCCTCAAGAGAAAGCGACGGCAAGTAGCGGCCAAATGCAGCGCGGGCCCGAGATCGGGTACTTTTAAGACTCGCATCGGCTTCCTGCAGTTCGAGGTTTTGCGCTTCCGCCTCGGCGATCAATGGAGCCAGCGTCAATGAACCTTCGCCAGGGTGGTCCGCGAAGGCTGGCTGCTGATTGCAAAGCACAGAAAGTGCAAGAACCCACGACGAATAAAAGAATCTCCAGCTCATGCGACGCTCCTAACCTTACCGAGGACCTTAAAGTGGCTCGACAGAAAATTTAACTTTTTCAGCCTTTGAATTGTGTGTGACAGACAGGTTGAGATCGTACCGATGAGCACCCTTGGCATCGACTCGCGCGGTGAAATGATCATCTTTCGTCTCGAATTTAACGGCTTCGGTCTTGTTCTTCCTGGGAATCTGCATTTTCGCTTCGAGTCTGATGTCCTTCGCCGGGACTGGTTTCATGTCGTGGTCGAACGGATAAATTTTTACGCCCGATTTTTCTGTCACGAGCTCGAGGTAGAGGTGCGCGGTGCCCTTGACGACGCCGCCGTGCGGAGCCGTCAACGCACCCGGAGTTTTGTCGTGTCCCTCATGCGCGTAAATTTTGAGTGAACCCGTAAGTGCAGCAAGCGTTATCGCCACTACAAGCGTAAAATTTCTCATCGACAGTTTCTCCTAATGATGGGTCGGCTTAAGCCGGGTTTCGTTTTCGCTAGCGCTCAATTTTAAATTTCTCTCGGCCGACTTTCTGCCGAAATGATAAAAGACTGTGGGTGTCACGAACATATCTAAGAGCGTTGAGCTGAGCAGTCCACCAACAATAACGACCGCGAGTGGGTGCAAGATTTCTTTTCCAGGTGCGCCTTGTGCGAAGACCAGCGGCAGAAGTCCTAAGACCGCTGTGAGTGCTGTCATCAGCACCGGAACAAGCCTTTCAAGTGAACCTCGAACGACCATTTCTTTTGTGAACGTCTCGCCCTCGAACTTCATCAGATGAAGATAATGCGAGATCATCATGATTCCGTTTCGACTGGCGATGCCACAGAGCGTGATAAAGGCGACCATCGTCGCAATCGAAAAGACGCGATCTGAAAAGTAGATGGCGATGAGGCTTCCGATCAACGCCATCGGAATGTTCAGCATGATTTGAATCGCAATAAACGTTGAGTGAAAGTGGGCATAAAGCACGACGAAAATCCCGATGAGCGAGAGGAGGCCTAAAAACAGAATCATTCGACTTGCAGATCTTTGACTTTCAAACTGGCCGCCGTACTGAATGAAATATCCCTCAGGGATTGTGACTTGATTCTGAATGCGAGCTTGGAGTTCTGACACAACGCTGTCTAAGTCTCGCCCTGAAGCGTTCGCAGAAACAACGATTCGCCTTTGCGTATTTTCGCGGTTGATTTGATTCGGTCCTTGCGATTCGTAAACATCGGCGACTTTCTCGACGGTCACTTGGCGGCCGTCAGGCATAATCTTCAGCACAGTTTGTTTGATCAATTCGAGGTTGGCGCGCGACTTATCATCGAAGCGCATGAAAACATTGAACGTTCGTTGCTGATCAAGAACTTGCGCTACGATTTCGCCATTGAGAGCTTTTTCCAAGGTCTCAGAAAGTTCGCCCGCGACGATACCGAATTTGCCGGCTTCGTCGCGAAGAAGTTGAATTTTCACTTGCGGGATCAAGACCTGCTGCTCGATCTGAAGATCGACGAGTCCGCCAACGCCGTCGATCGCTTTATAGATCTCGGCTGACTTTGTTCTTAAGACGTTTAAGTCCGGACCAAAAAGTTTAATCGCAATTTGTGCGCGCACGCCGGATAACAAATGATCAAGCCGATGTGAAATTGGCTGGCCGATATTGACGAAAACGCCGGGGACCGTTTCGAGTTTAGCCCGGATATCGTCGAGAACTTCTTCGCGCGGTCGGCCTTCGGGTTTAAAGTCCACATCGATTTCTGACGAGTGAACGCCTTCGGCGTGTTCGTCGAGTTCGGCTCGGCCCGTTCGTCTTGCGACGGATTTGACTTCTGGAACTTCAAGAAGCAGCGCTTCTACTTTTGCGCCCACAAGATTCGACTCATCCAGTGAAATACCAGGCTGCGAGAGGACGCCGATCGTGGCCGTTCCCTCGTTGAACTTAGGCAGAAACTCGCGCCCCATGAAGGGCACCAAAGCAAGAGCCGCGATCAACAGCAGCGTTGCAAAAGTCAAAACGAACTTCGGGTGATCGAGAGATTTTAGTAAAAGCTTTTGGTCCCATTTTTTAAGAAATCGAACGAGACGGCCATCGTCGTGATCAGAGAGTTTACCTTTGGTGAGCAAAAGTGAGCAAAGGACCGGAGTGACAGTGAGGGATACGACCAGTGACGCGATCAGTGACACGACGTAAGCCACGCCGAGTGGAATAAACAGTCGTCCTTCGATGCCGCTGAGATAGAAGAGGGGCAGAAAGACGAGGACAACGATGATCGTTGCAAACACGATCGAGTTTCTGACTTCAGACGAGGCGTCGTAGACCACCTGAAGTGTTGGAAGGGGATTCGTGAGACGCTGATTTTCTTTGAGCCTTCGAAACACATTCTCGACATCGACGATGGCATCGTCCACAAGTTCACCGATGGCGACCGCAAGACCGCCGAGAGTCATCGTGTTGACGGAAAGTCCGAAGTAATGAAAGACGATGGCGGTGACCAAGAATGACAAGGGGATCGCGGTTAACGTGATCGCGGTGGTGCGGAAGTTTAATAAGAACATGAAGAGCACAATGAAAACGAGAATCGTTCCGTCGCGAAGCGCTTCCTTCACGTTATCGGTTGCGGCTTCGATGAAATGAGCTTGTTTGAACAGATCGCTATGAAATTCGGCGCCCTTGGGAAGCGACTTCTGAAGCTCGAGAAGGGCTTCGTCTACTTTTCGAGTGAGGTCGATCGTGTTGGCGCCGGGTTGTTTTTGTATGCTGAGAATCACGGCCGGCTTGCCGTTGACGCTACCGTCGCCACGCTTGATTTGTGGTCCAAGTTTTACCTCAGCGATATCCCGTACAAAAACGGGGCGTCCAAGATGTAGACCGACGACAGAATTTAAAATGTCCTCTTCGGATTTTATTGTTCCGATGTTTCGGATCAAAAATTCCTTCTTGTCGATGTCAATGTATCCGCCGGTCGTATTGCGGCTAATTTTCGAAAGCGCCTTTTCGATCTCTTCGAGCGGAAGTTGAAGTTTCTGAATTTTTTCTGCGGACAAGAGAATTTGATACTGTTTCACGCCGCCGCCAATCGCGATGACCTGCGCGACTCCTGGCACCGACAGAAGGCGCGGTCGAATTGTCCAGTCCGCAAATGTTCTGAGGTCGAGCGGGCTGACCTCACCAGTTGGGGATGACAATCCGATCAGTTGGATCTCTCCCATGATCGAGGCGATGGGTCCCATGACGGGCGTGATGCCGTCGGGAAGCTTCTCTTTCGCAAGCTGCAGTTTTTCGGCGACCAGCTGCCGGTTCCGATAGATTTCGGTGTCCCATCCGAACTCGACGTAAACGATCGAAAGCCCGATTCCCGTTGCGGACCGAACGCGTTCAACTCCGGGCAGTCCGTTCAGAAAAGTTTCAAGCGGAAGAGTGACAAGAGTTTCAACTTCCTCAGGCGCCATGCCTTCGGCTTCGGTCATGATGGTTACGGTGGGACGGTTCAAGTCGGGAAAAACGTCGACCGGCATTTGGCTCACCGTAAAAAGCCCGTACGCAACCGTAAGCACGGCCAACGCAAGTACGAGCAGGCGATTTGACAGCGAAAAACGAATGATCCGATCGAGCATGAAACCGTCCCTTATGAATCGTTGAAGTTAGTGGTGTCCGCTGTGATCGTCGGTCGGCTTATCAAGTTTTAACGGAAGCGGGTAAGCCGCGGGGATTCCGGCTTGCGAGTCGCGGGTGGCGAAAAGTGTTAAAGTGCCGGCTTTCGATACGTCGACAGATTTCGGGAACTTGCAGACGAAGAAGTTCTTTTCTGGCGAACATGAGACATCAGACTTTTGCTTCGCTGAAGATTCGTGAGTGGCTTTTACGGATGATTTCGCGACGACTGGATTCTTCCATGCGATATCCAGCAAAAAAACCTTCAGTTGATTCGGTTTTTGCGCGACGACCTCGGTGTGAAATGCTCCTGGCATTCGGATGAAACCGCCGTTCGGGCCGGGCTTGTCTTCACCGTGTGCTGTGACGGCTAGGGGTTTGAGCAGAGCTAGTGCGAGTAATAGCCATGCAAGAGTATTCATGCGTGATTGATCCTTTCCAGATTTTAAGTGCCTTAATGATTAATACGGCACAAGCGGTGCTTTTGTGACGCCCATTTAAAAAATTAATTTGCGGTTACTGATAAGGGTACCGTTATGAGGCGTCCGCTATCAATATATTGAATCCAAATGCGATAATCGCCCGCTGCTGGGAAAGTGGCGTGAATCATTCCGGCCGTCGCAGTAGTTCCCATCGGATGAACGTGAATGAGTTCGTCACCGTCTGAGGTGGTCGCGATGATGTGTGCGAAAGCGCCCAAGTATGGCGTAAGCTGTGGAGCCGTGCCGTCGGTGCGTGACATCTTTAAATCGAGCATCACCATTTTACCTGCGGTGATTTTCGTCTTCCCGATTTCGACCGATGAAACTCCTATTGTGCCCGATCGCCGATCTCCGAGCACTGGTGGGGTCGGCA
>JAXMMN010000636.1:0-7685 GCA_034366485.1 Bdellovibrionales bacterium | reverse complement strand
CTTGGACGAAGTCCAAGCGCTGCCTGAAAAATGGGTTCGTCTTCAAATCAAGCTATCGGAGACGCATGTCGAATTCAGCGTTACAGATTCCGGTTCCGGCATTCCAAGCGATGCTGTAGAAAAATTGTTCCAACCGTTTTTCACGACGAAGCCAGTTGGCCATGGAACAGGGTTGGGCTTGAGCATTTCAAAAGGCTTGGTGGAAAGTCATGGCGGAAAACTTTATTACGATCCAAAGTCGCCGAACACGCGGTTCGTCGTATCGATTCCCTTGCTGTGAGCAAGAAAGTAAAGTCATGATGCCTATCAAAATCTCGCGATTCTTGTTCCTTCTGCTCGGTATACTATCGGTGACAGGCGCTTGCGAAACACATTCCAAATCAACTAAGGACCAACGGCCCATGAAAAATGACACAGCTGTTTTAGCAAAATTTAAGGCCGCCAATCGAGATAAAATGATCGAAATGGCTAGAAGTATTGCTTCAGAACATTTTGGAGAAATAGATCTTACGAATTTTTCCGACGTGTCAGTTCAAAAAAAATCAGACCAATATCTTGTTCATTTTCGCGCAAACGTCAGATTCGCTGCGATTACAGAGAGCGCCACCCGAGATTCCTTCTCGGTTCACATTTCCTCAAGCGGCCATTCCGTTGATCCCAAAGACGGAAAATACCTCACAAAATATCCCGAATATTTTAAAAAGATCGCGGCACTGTTTGGTCCTTCAGATTCTGTTTCGGTGCAAGATCTGCCTGACGCTTACAAAGTTACTGTTTCCCGCGCTGGCGGGGGAGCCGAAGGATATTTGATCAACAAGCTAACGTTCGAGAAAAAAATGGAATGGCACGAACATCCAAACCCCGAACCCCACGGTTCAAAGCAAGATCGACTCACGATCGATTTGAAATCAGGCACTCCCGTGGCCGAGGAATGGATCGAAATCGTCGATTAGCTCGCACTCAAAATATCAATTAACGTCTCAAGATGAAACACTCTGACTGTTAGTTTAAGTGCCTCGACCAAAGTTCCGTTATGCTGACGTAAGCATATTTGGCATCCGCGATTCGCAACTTTGGAGGAGCGCCATGGTTATCACCGAGGTAAAGGTATTTCCCGTCAACGAGGATCGTTTAAAGGCGTACGTCTCGATCACAATCGATGACTGTTTCGTTGTGCGTGATCTTAAAATCATTGAAGGCACCGGCGGACTCTTCGTCGCGATGCCATCGAAAAAACGTAAAGACGGTCAGTTCAAGGATATCGCGCATCCTCTGAATCAAGAGACTCGTGCCCACATCGAGAAGATGGTGTTCGAGGCCTACGAAAAAGAGATCACGTCGATGTCGAGTTCCTTAGAGGCCGTTCGTCGTAAGTACGATGACTAGCCGGTCGGCTTTGGCCAGCGCCTCGCCAATGGCGCGCCGTGCCGCTTTTTTAATCAAACACGTCTTTTGAACCCGGGCCCTGCTTAAACCTTGGGTTCATTTCGAAGAGTGATGGGGAGAAAACCTTGGTCGGACTCCCCATCACTCGAATTTTTCTTGCCTGTTTCCAGCTATTTCCCTAAATCTGTGTGTTCGAAGTCCCGTGTTGGGGTGTAGTCAAGTTGGCAAGACAACAGATTTTGATTCTGTCATTCCCAGGTTCGAGTCCTGGCACCCCATCCAATTTTCCTTGGCGAAATTGGAACCCGAAAAAAGAAAAATAAAATCAGATACTTGTTTAATTCGAATACACAAACCAACCGCAGGTAGTATTTCAGATTGTTTCAGAGCATTTCGGTCGGTTGGTAACAGGATGGTAACACGTTGGTAACATCCGTTTTCCAAAGCCCCTAGCGTCGAAACCCACATTTTTACTTTCGAATCGCGGCTGACCTTCATTCGGTCACCATTTTCTTTGGATCGAATCCGAATTCGGTGCCGTGCGCACGCGCGCCGACCGAATTGCGATTTCGATCCGCCCAAACCAACCCATCAAATTTTTAAACAGGAGTTTTCTATGCTTTCAGCACTTAAAGATCTCATCGTTCTGGTCTCCACGATAGTCGCGTTCGCCTATTCGACCGGCCAACAAAAATGGCTGTGGCAGCAAATCGCGATCGTTCGTCGTGAAGCAATCGCCGGCTCGCAAGCGGACTGGGGATGCCCAAGCATCTTCGACAAACGTTCTTGCCACGAAAAGAGGACTAACGGGGGCGCAGGATCTGATTCGAAGAACAGATAACCAGTTTACGTGATCCCCTCGTGATGGCCACGTACAGATTTTTAGCGTCGAGCTGGTCCGCATGTAGAACTACGACAACGTCGGCCTCCAGGCCTTTTAGAAGCAAAGTGCTTCCGATCGACCGTTTCGGAAGAGCGCGTCCAGAAAGACGGTTCTGTTCCCGCATCTGAAGCACTGACTTCTCAAACGACGAGGTCGGGTCACCATGCGAACCGTTGAGCGCTCGCAAACATGCTTGAACAAGATCGGGTCTGAATGTTTCAACAGCGAAGTCTCTCCCTAGCGCTACTAGAAGTTCGGCAGCTCTTTTATAGCTACGGTCTTCGTCGAACAAGATCGCGAATTTCTCGACGTCATTCGGGTCCTTTCGATTCTTTTTCTCTTGAATCAGCTTAACTCTTTTCAACAACTCGATTCCACCGACATTCGCCATCATGGTTTCTGCAAAATCAACGAGTCTCGTAAGAGCCAAATCGTCGTGTACGTCGAAACCTTGCGCAAACTTGACCAAGTCACCAAGATCAACCGCTTCGACAGTAACCATGCCCTTCACTGCGCTCGCAATCCGATATCGGCTGCTCGCATTAATGCTTTCACCAATCACGAGCACTGTGCCACCGTCGACCGGCGCCTTCGTCTTCGCTGCTGTAACTAACTTTGCCTGATCAGCCGCTCCATCCAATCGAATCCATTGTACCGCTGGCGGCGCCACTCCAAGATCGATCGGACGCTTTAGCAATATATCTTCCCGCACTTTCAGCAACCAAACTCCGAGAACTTCAGACTGAGCATTCAACCAGCGCCACGGAGTTTGTAAATCGGCTACGACGGGGAAATGTGCAGTCACCACAGTATCCCAAGGCGCAACACCACCCGGACCAAAATTGAAAATTGCCTGTAGGGGATCGCCGAATATGCAGGTTCCAAGTATTTCGGACAATAGCCGAACCAATTCGTGCTGTTCCATCGAACAGTCCTGATACTCGTCCACTAAAACGTGTTGATAACTTGCCCGAAATATTTCCGTTAAGTGACCTGAACGAAGTAACGCAATCGCCCCTCTTCGTATCGCCGGGTAGTCATCTCGCGGATTCTTCAGCTCGAGGACTCGAGCTGCAACCCCGGACTTAGTTGGAAATGTGGCGACAAGCTGGATTGCCCATCCATCAATCGTTCGTACTTGCGATGAAGCCGCCGCAACTCCTTCTTTTGCCAGACGAGTCCTGAGAGCGCTTACGCCAGCATTTGTATGCGTCAAAATGAGGACAGGCTTAACACCCTGGTATCTCTTCAATGCCGTTGCTATGAGATTTGTTTTTCCGCAACCCGCCGGCGCCGTGATTGAACCACGTCGAATCGAAAGTACGTCAAGCCCGCTCATTGGGTCCCTGCAACCACGCGAATATTTCGCGTATGCGTTTCTGAAATTCTGCGTCCGAGGAAGCAAGTCCAGGCGCAACTATGCCAACCGCGATCTGCTCGGCAAATCCCACGCTTTTGAACCAGCCATTTTTAAAGCTTGAAGCGGTCGCGAGAGTTTCGCGGGCTGACGGATTCAGATCGTTGAAAATCGCAGCGGCCGTTAGGCTCCCGCGTGATGCTGCACCAATCTGGCTGTCAACCAAACTAAGTCCTGATTCGTCGATGACAAACTGTACGAGAGCCTTAACAGCAGAAGAATCAAGAGAAGAGAATAGCTCGTCTTCCAGATTGTTACCGGCGCGCCACTTAAAAATCGACCCACCTTCTGCGATAAACTTTTTTTCGGCGGCGGCATCTACGGCGACGTCATCGTCACGAAGTAACGCCGTCCGAAAACCGAGGGCGCGAAAGCTCGAGGCTCGCTTCAATGCTTCGCTGCCTTTCCCGTCAACCAAAGAACTACCGCGAGCGGAAAAAGAAATGCTTCCTTGCGAAGTAAAATACTGATCGATACCGCGAATAAATCCAACTTCCGTCGCTCCTTCGCAGACCAGTACAGAAGATGCGAGAAAGGCTTCAGGATATAATCTAATAGCGCCTTGAGCATCATCACCCGTGCCGACTTTATCGATTTCATGACCAGATTCTGACTGCCGTACTACGAAGACCTGATCGCCAGAAAGTTCTCTGAGGGCAACCGGAGAGTGGGTCGTGACGAAAACCTGCATTGATGGTTCGGAGTCCTTAGCTCCCAGAGAACCGATCAGCCGGACAATTCGATGAGGTTCTAGCCCGTACTCAAGTTCGTCTAGCAAAATGATCGATGAGGACGCGGCAGCACGCCGTTGAAGTGACGCTAATAGTAATCGCGTGGAGCCAGTTCCTAAATTTCGCAGTGGAACGCCGGCCGAGTTGTGAAGCGAAATCGCCGCACCACCTACCGAAAGTGACTCCAAATCAAGTAAAGCTTTAACGTCGTTCCCGACGTCAATTCCGACAGATGCGGCGACCGCCTTTACAATCTCGCGAGTATTCTTAAGTTGATCATTCGCCTGTTCGCCGAATGCGGCTCGTGCTTCCCGATTTACTTTTGCCATCGCAGCGTCTGCTTCCGCTCGATCTTCGGAAAGCCGATTTAATACCGAACCCTTCCTCCAGCTTAGATCGTAGGCGGTCATCATTGCGATTCTGGTCGGGGCAAGTAGGGACCGTTCCGACCAACTCAAATTGCGTGTCTTCGCCTGTGTCTCAGCACGATCGGAATACAGCGTCCAAGTTGGTTCCAAATCGCTTTCGACTCGTAGACGGATGGAAAGAACCGTCTCGAGATCAATATCCGGCTCATCGTTTATGTCCGAAAAAATGTCGTCGTACCCTCGCAGGAAAATTCCGAATCCATCAACCGTTTTGAACGAGTCGGCTAAGTCGCCAACAGTAATCGTGATTAGAATCGGCCGCGCGACATCAAGTTCAAAGAAGTCTCCGTCGTCGAACTGAATATTTCGCCGAGCTCCGAGACAAAAATCAATGGCATCAAGAATCGAAGACTTCCCGCTGTCGCCCGGACCTATAAGACAATTGAAACCTGCGGACGGGAACCATTTGAGGTGACGAATGCTTCTGAAGTTTCGAATTTCAATGCAGCGAATTGTCGCCATGCCCACCCTTTAATTGTTTCAGTAAACAATCATTATATGCGGTCGCCGCTCGAAACTGCGAAGAACTTAGTTGGGTCGCTCTTCTCAACGATGGAATGCTTGTACCGTTCGTTCGCGTTTACGAACACTAGGAAACAGCGATCAAATTTAAAATTTCGCAGAATGATCAGGCACTTGGCCTTGGAAACCCAAATTTGACCGCTTCAGTCGCGTTCGGAAATCCGAACACTTCTGCTCATTTCGATTGCGCCCGGAAAAGCAGCACTGTAGCGACTTACAAGTAATCCCGGGTAGTTAGAACAACGAAGAAGCCGGCTCAACACGCGGTCCGTTCGTTGCTCAAGGACCTCCGAGGAATGATTCCCGAACTCCAGGAGCGATGATGCCTTTTAAAATCCTGGTTGTGGACGATGAGCGAATGGCGCTCGAGACGACGAAACTTCTTCTCGAGCCCGAAACGAATCTCGTTGTTCAAACAACCGACAGTACCGACGAAGCGATTCGTCTCATTCGCGCCGAGCCGAATGGGTACGCGGTCGTTCTGCTGGACTTTACGATGCCTGGAAAAGATGGAGCCTCAGTTGCGAAACTGATGCTCTCAATCAACCCACACCTGCAAATCGTTATGAACTCAGGCGATAAATCGCGCGAGACGCTCAAGCTGAGTTACTCAGCCGGGATCACCGATTTTATCGAGAAAGATACGGACCCGTCCGAGTTTCGTGCGCGCATAAAACAACTTTGCAAAAAGTTTGAAGATACCGCGCAGACACTCGAACCAATCGAAACAGCGGATGATCGCACAAAACTAATTCGATCTATAAACATGATCGGAACGTCTCAGGCGATGGCTGATGTCGCGACGCTTGTCATGCAAGTCGCCGCAACGAATTGTAACGTTTTGATTCACGGCGAATCCGGCACCGGCAAAGAACTCGTGGCGCGCGCAATTCATAGAAACTCTTCGAGACGTCAGAAACCGTTCGTCGCAATCAACGTCGCAGCGATTGCGGAAAACTTGATCGAGAGTGATTTGTTCGGTCACGAACGAGGTGCATTCACTGGCGCAGAAAAAACTAAGATCGGAAAACTCAAACTCGCTGACGGCGGCACTGTCTTTCTTGACGAGATCGGCGACATGAAACCCGAACTTCAGGTGAAGCTCCTTCGGTTTCTTCAAGAGGGTGAAATTCAAGCTGTAGGAGCCGTGAAGTCAGAGAAAGTCGATGTGCGCGTCATCGCGGCGTCGCATGTCGATCTCGAAAACGCGGTTGAGCAAAATAAATTTCGTGAAGACTTGTTCTATCGTTTGAACGTCGTAAAAATCTCGATTCCGCCTTTGCGGGACCGTCCCGAAGACATTCGTCCGCTCGTTGTTCATTTTCAAAAAGCATTTCAAGCTGAATCAAAAACGATTCTCGTGAAAACGCTTAGATATCTCGAAAGTTACCCATGGCGTGGAAACATTCGTGAGCTTGAAAACGAGATGGAGCGATTGATGACGATTGTTCCGGCTAGTCGTATTGAACCGGCCCATCTCAGCAGCAAGTTCTTCGCCGGACACGAACCGAAACGTACGGGTGAATTCGACTGCACTTATCCGGAATTCGTTTCGTGGCTTGAACAGCGTGAACGCGATTACATCAACACAAATCTGTCAAAGAGCAGTTCACTACGCGATGCCGTTCGACAACGAATGAAGGCTCCGCTCGCGACAATCTATGGACGCATGAAGAAACTTGGAATCAAAGGAAACGAGAAACATGAACAATCAGTTTAAGCGAACAGTGGCCGCTCTGCTCGGCGCTATTGGCGTCGTCGGAATCTCTCAAGCGAATGCACAGGACGGCCGTGCTCTGCCATCACGGCCTCTCGTCGAATCACTTCGACTACTACTTAAGGATGGCGTCATCGTTCCGCTGACGAAACCTAATTGGTACCGAATCAATCACACGCTTCTTGATGCAAAAATCAAGGGTGAGACGGCGTCATCAACCTCCATACCAGACCTTATCGAGAGCTTACGTGACGTGGTCGGCCCCGAGGTAAACGTGCGCGAGGTCGAAATGTTTGAGGCAACTGTCGGTACCCAAGATTTTAAATAGATCATTGAAAGAACACGAGTGGATGAAATTCATATTTTTCATATTGCAGATCGTTCTGGGAGTCGGAGGACCCGTGATTGAAACACGCGCGTCCGAGAAGGACTCGACCTATCGCTACGTCATCACCGAGACTGGAATTTTCAGCTCGCTCGATCCGCTGGACGCGGATGTCACTAGCAATCTACCCGTTGCTCGAATGATCTACGCGACTCCGCTTGAAACTTCAGAAACGAACCAACTGACCAGCCGCGTGCTTGAATCATTTCGCTATGA
>JAXMMN010000635.1:0-2111 GCA_034366485.1 Bdellovibrionales bacterium | reverse complement strand
GCCTTTCAAAACTGCGGACAAAAGCTAGCGAATGAAGAGAACTTAAGTTCGAGTTCAACGACGGCAACACCTCAGATGGCCCCGAATGGTGAGAAGGCCTATCTGGTTGAGGACATGGTGATGTCGATTTCTGACTATGATGCCCTTCGAACGCCGAACCCAATCAGAATCCAAAGTGCACTTATCGGAGGCCTGCAAAAGTGGCCGGGTGGAAACGTAAAAATTCAGCTCGCGAACGTGAAGTTGGTGAGCTACGGGCGGATATGGGCAGAGGATACTTTTGCAGGATTAGCCTCAGCCGAGGAATTGTCGGCTTTGCGATCGGGAATAACGACAGCCTGCCAACGCTGGGGCGCTGTAGCGAATATCTCGTGTGAGATTAGCCCCGTTGTCCTCGATCGTTCAGTTACCACAGATGCGAATGGTGCTCCGTACTCGCGCCCGCAGCCAGAAGGCGTTGTCGTTGCTTATGTGATCCCGCGTGGGGCCAGTATTTGCGGAACGACAGCGGCCGGCTGCGCTGCGATCGGCGGTCCTGGCACTGGGTCGGGCGGGCGAGCACTTCGGTTTCCATATTTTGCTGTTCGAGAGCATCTTCTCGCGGACATTGGTATTTTCATGCATGAGTTCGGACACACCTTGGGCTTTGTGCACGAACATACGCGAACGGATCGAGATCAATATTTAGACGTTAACCCGTTGGCGTTTCATCCGGGCGGAGGGGCATCATTATTCGAAGGCAATAACGAACAGTCGCCGTTCGACTTTTCGTCGATTATGCAGTACCCGCTGCAGTCACCCGATTGGGACAATTGGAAAAACAATGTTGCGGGATCGTATTTGGCAATCAAGCGTCAGTACATGGCGCAACATATGAAGGAAGTCGTGTCCGGTGGCTATTTTATGCGTCACACGCATGGGTTTTTGCCTGCCGCAGTTCCTTCAATTTTAGATGTTCAGTCAGCGACTGAAGTCTATGGAATGCCACTTGTTCAACGGGCCTCATGTTCCTTAGCGGGAAAAGTGATTCCCCATGGCGCGCACATCACGGCCTACGTTTCGAACACGATTGACCCAACCATTAAATTTTGCCGATCAGAGTCGCGCGTTTGCAACAACGGGGTGCTTTCGGGTTCGGCTACATCAATGAGTTGTGATGTTGGCGGCGGGGCACCGCCTCCGCCCATGAACCAAGTTCCTACGGGTAACTTTGAAGACGCGACTACTTCTATTTTAAAGGGCTGGGCATTAGATCCTGACTCGTTGGCGGATCAAGTCGATGTCTTCTTCTATCGCGACGCCGCGAAAGATGCTGGCGGAGTATTTTTGGCGCAAACTTCGACCAATGTGCTTCGTCCAGATGTCAATATGGTCAAAGGTGCCACTGGAAATCACGGTTTCAATTTTTCTAGTGCAAGTTTGGCGGGGCTAGCCGGAAGAAGAGTCTTCGTTTACGTTCGAGATCGTCAAACTGGATCCGATGTTTTGCTAGCAGAGAAAACCGTCTCGGGTCCCGAACCTGTTGCTGCGATGTGTGCGGCGGGAAGTGAAAATGTCTTGTCGTCCCCCAACAACGTAGGTGCAGTTCGAACGTGCGTGGCAACATGGTCAGCGACTTCGCCAAGTGCTGCACGAATCAATAGCACCGTGACCAATGGCGGTTCGCATTCTGCGATTTGTTCTTCGACAGGCGCGTGGACAAGTGTTCAAAGTTCCTGCCCTCCGTTGGCAAATCAGGTAACACCACCGCCGTCAGCGACAATGTGTGCGGCAGGAAATGAAGTTCGTTGGGTGATTCAGGATATTTCTGGTCTTAAAAATCGAAATGCTAACCAGCCTCCGGCATCTTTCTGCCGTGGCTTAACTTCAAGTCAGCCAACGCGTGCCATGTCGTATCCGGTTCAAACAACGACCACGGTAGGCTTTATGGTTTCGGGCGCAGCGCAAGCCGTGTGCAATGCGAACGGCACCTGGTCGGTGACTGATGCCCAAGGTGCATCATGCGGCGTCGACAATATCGGTGCTGCAACTGCCGCCGGAAAGCGGTTTACGTTGCGATTGAACCTTAACGCTTCTAACCCGTCACTCCTCGTTGTCGGAGTCCGTTCGAT
>JAXMMN010000634.1:0-2818 GCA_034366485.1 Bdellovibrionales bacterium | reverse complement strand
TTTTCGTTTTTGATGCTGTTTTCGGCCTGCGCAAGTGCACCTGATTCGACGACTGATTCCCAATCAGACGCAGAGATGTTTCCAGAGCTTCGCGAGCGTCGGGTCTATCGTTCTGGCGAGACTGCACCAGTGATTGTCGATTATGATGGTCTACAGAAGTCGCTCGGGATGACGCGTCCGTTATCAGATTACGGTTATGTAGAAAAAGAATTTGCTACGTGTGAAGCCGGTTATGGCTATTCCTCAACTCATCAATGTCGAAAAAATGTTTTTGTAGTGGTTGGGTTTCAGTTGCTGTGCCGAGATTCTGAAGGGACAGTTTCCACAACTCTTCGCTATGATGACATGCAGCCCTTGGCCTCGCGAACGATTAGCTGGGAGCTAAAGGGCGATCGCGGACAGCTGGTGCTCGACTCTCAGGGGCGCGGACAGTTTCGCGGTATTTACGCTGTCTCACCTCGAGACCAACGCTTGAAGATCACGTCTCGAAATGACTTTCTTTATATGCAGGCGCAGGCCATAAAGCGCATCATCACGCCTTCAAATTGGTGTCGCTAGATTCTGCCGGATTCGACATAGTCCGTTAATACTTAGCCGAAAATTCTGGGGTGTCGAAGTTTTAGTCTTTCGATGCCTGTCATCTTTAAGCAGTAGGGGGCAGACGTCGCAGGCAATGGACCCATCGTTGCATCTTAAAGTCAGTACTGTCGCATCGGCGATGTGCTGGACGTGAAACTGAATGCAAAGGGGTCGATTGTGATGAATTCTGAACTTTACTGCGCTGTCTGCAACGAGCAGCAAGAAGGCGATCAGCAAGTCATTTGTACATGCGGCTGGAAAGATCGAATTGTCGAACGCGAGATGGCGCAGCAGAGAGACCTCCGTGCCTCCGTTCGCATGGCGATCTCCGCGGTCGGAGTCCTTATACTCGCTATTCACTTTATCAAGTGGGGCGAATATTCCTTTTCAATTCCCTTCTTGAGACTGCGTCAAGCCACAGGTCTTTTGTCGGCAGGAGGATACACCGATTTAGCAACGGCCTGTACTTCTATTCGCCAATGGAGCTGCGTAGAAAATGCGTTTGAACAGGTCTATATAAAAACAAAAGACCCCGAATCGATTCGTATGATTGCTTCAATGCAACTTCGGCTCGAGAAAAACGATCAGGCAATAGAATCTTACGGACGATACTTCAATGCTGGTGGCAAAGACCTCATGGCGCACCTCGAGTATGCCGCACTCTTGGAATCTAAACATCGAGTCAATGAAGCTATGGTCATCTATCGAAAGGCGATTGAACTGACGCCGGCAAGTAAGCTTCCTGTCCAGGCGACGGCAGGCTTGGTACGTTTAGAAATTAAAATGGAACGCTACACGAAAGCGCTCAACAGAATTCTTGAATTTCATGCGCTCGCACCAAACGCGAAAGGATATTTGAATTCTGAGCTAGAACAGCTTCGCGCGATTGTTAAAAATCAAAGACGAGTCGCGCGTCGATAAGCAAAAATTTTCCGAGACTCAAGATCACCACAAACCACGCGGACTTCATTGCAATGGAGTCCTTTGTCGCTTTTGCATAAGCGACCGTCGCGAATCCATAGCCTAGCCAAGCCAGCCACAGCATGTGATGAGGTATTACTCTGGCGAGGAGTAACGTCACAAGTAGGTGTGCACCCGCAAAGAAGAAGTATCGCCAACGACGAAGCAGTCTTTCCGCGTTGTTAAAGCCAACGACAAGACTGACCCAGAGACCAATCGCACTTGCTAGCCCGAGAAGAAATACGACTTGATCGTCATGCGTGCCGACGTCGGCAAAAAGTCGAAAGACGATGGAAATAAACTCCGCAGTGAGTGCGATTCCAATCGTAAGAAATGGAATTCGAAGTGGTCCTTTGAATTCGAACTTTGGAATCCGGAAGGATCGGCGAAAAGCGAATGCCAAAATAACAATTGGAAGAATCCAAGGGCGAATGTTGCTGGGAATGATTTCTATATAAACAGCGTGAATGAGGGTCAAAGAGAGAAAAGTCAGGATCACCGATTGGCTGCCGAGGCTTCGATCGGGAAACTGTTTTTTTGCGTAGAGATAAAGCCCAAGAAGGACGAAGGCCGAAAGAACTGCAACCGGTGAACTAAGGCCAGGGTGAAACCGGTCAATGAAATAAAATTCCATCGAATAGAAGATTAGTAGAACTGGTAAAAAGCTCCAGCCCTCTCGCTCGGTGAGCGGATTGCCGGTGCGAGCTGTGTAAAGATACGTGCCAATCGAAAAAACCAGAAAGTGAATTGCGAGAATGATGGCAATTAAAAGATCGGCTGAGGTTTTTAGTCCGACATAGGAAGTAGCAAGGATCGCGAGGTACGCCGAGATCATCGTCAGCATTCTCGACTTCATCCATACGGAAATGGCTGAAAATGCGACTGAGCACATCACAAAATACGTGACGGTGAACGAGGTTTCGAAGCTGAAGCCAAAAACAATCGGAATGACATAGGCGCCGAGCGCCGCCGTAACAGCATAAATGTCATGCTCAAGTTCTGTGTACAGCCAGAGGCAAACACCAGAAAATATACTGGTTACGGCGACTGCGATTTCAGAGGGGATCAGTGCGTACAGCCGATGGGCGGCAAAACTCGTGAGGAACAAAACATTGATTCCTGCGCCTGGTAGCAAGTTCACGTGGGGGTTGGAACTTGTCCCAAAGGCCAATCCCGCACCTGCGAGTCCGAGTCCAATAAGTGCCGCAAGTCCCATTTGCCGTTCGGGTGTAAGCCATCCAGAGTCGATTGAAACTTTGATCAACAAACCGGCTGCCAA
>JAXMMN010000633.1:0-1393 GCA_034366485.1 Bdellovibrionales bacterium | reverse complement strand
ACAACGCCGCGAGGCTTGTGGTGATAGAGGCTGACTTCGCCTGGAACGCCGCCAACTTTTTGACCTTTCGAAAGTTTACGAATGTCGCGGGCATAGTAGCGACAGAAATCGACGGCTTCTGCGAGATCGCCGTCGGCTTCGTCCCAAGGTTTTCCGGCTTCTAGGACTTCAAGTGCTGTCCAGTCAAAACGGTCTCGTTCCAAAATGTCGGCAAGCTTGTCGACCAAGCGTGCGCGCTCTTCGGCAGGAGTTTTTGACCAAGTGGCAAAAGCTTCTTTCGCACTTTGAAGTGCTGATTCAGTTTCTTTCACGCCGCAGAGGTGAACCTGACCGACGACCTGGTCGGGGCGCGAAGGATTGACGCTCTTTAAAAGTCTTCCCGTTTTAATTTCTTTGCCACCAATAACGGATGGATATTCCAGACCAAGTTGCTTTTCAAGTTTGGCAAAGGTCAACGCAAGCTTCGCGCGATTTTCTTTCAACGCAAAATCGATCAGAGGAAGATTTCGGAATTTGTCTTTTAGTTTTCCGTCTTTGTCTTTCTTCTCAAGTTCTCGCGGATCTTTCGACGACGGAATCAAGCCTTCGGCTGGGTCTTTCAAAAGGTTTTCCGTTGAAATTCCGTCGGCGAATTTTGATCTTAGGAAAGATTCGTTCGAGGTGTTTTCCAAAAGGCGTCGTACAAGGTACGCCATACCGGGGATGAGTTCTCCGACCGGTGCGTACTCGCGAACGCGGAAGCCTTGTTTCACGAGTGATTTCTTAAAGCCATCGGCCATGCCGTAGAGCATTTGAAATTCGATCGCCTTTGGATCAACACCTAGGCGTTCCGCTGTCACGATGGTCGCTGCAATCGAACGCACGTTGTGGCTTCCGACAGCGAGGCGAATGTGATCGTGATTTTCTAAAAGCATGGTCGAACAAACTTCATAGTTGGCGTCGCTTTCGCGCTTAACCGTGTAAACGGGAACGTCCCAGCCGGTTTGTTGCGAGAATACGGTTTCGAAATCCCAGTAAGCACCTTTGACAAGTCGAACCGTGAACGGTGTGCCGCGAAGTTTCGCAAAATCGATCAGACCTTTGATGTCGTTTGAAGAGTCGCGGAGGTAGGCCTGAATCACGCAGCCAAAGTGCGGATAGGTTTTGAACTCTTGCTCCATCAGCAATTCTTTGAAGACTTCGACGGTGAAGTCTTTGATTTCGTACTGTTCCATGTCGAGCGTGATGAAGACTCCGCGCTCCATCGCCAATCGGTACACCGAGCGGATTTTCTCTTTGATGCGTTCTTTCGAACGATCCCAATCTTTCAAATCAATTTCTGAATCGATCGACGTCAGCTTTACGGACACATTCACGCGGGGAATTGGTCCTTTGTGATCTTCGTCGATTTGCG
>JAXMMN010000632.1:0-4749 GCA_034366485.1 Bdellovibrionales bacterium | reverse complement strand
CTACCTCAAACAAGTTTCGCCGCGCGGGTGTTGGCCACGGTTCGAAATACGAAATATCGGACACTGTTCGCCAAGACGAAATTCACTGGTTAGACCGACAATGTTCAAATGCCGCCCAAGATTCACTATGGGCCCGGCTAGATGTTCTTAAGACAATGTTCAACCGAGCACTTTTCCTGGGTCTTGACCAATTTGAAGGTCACTATGCAGTTTACCAACAGGGTGGATTCTATCAAAGGCATAGAGATTCATTTGATGACAGTGATTCAGAAAGCAACACACGAATTGTCTCGCTCGTGCTGTACTTGAACGAAAGCTGGCAACCGACGGACGGAGGCCAGTTGCGCCTCTATAGCGAAGATTCATTCACTGACGTGCAACCGACGAGCGGAACACTCGTCTGCTTCATGAGTCGTGAATCCGAGCATGAGGTTTTAACGAGCGCGGCGCAGCGATTGAGTTTTGCCGGTTGGTATGGACGAAGCGGCAAATAGCGCTGAAGTCAGACTCTTATGACGGATTTGCCAAGCGTTCCTGATTTTTTAGTTTTAATGTAGGCCTCTCGGAAATCTTTGATCGGCATTTTAGTTAGAAAATTACGCCTGAAAGCAGTAAGGTCGGCGTACGTGTATCAACTAAGGGATTATCAAAAACAGGCTGTTAAAAACACGGTCGAATTTTTTAAACGCGACCGCGCGCCAGCAGTCATCGTGCTGCCCACGGGGGCTGGCAAAAGTCTTGTGATTGCCGAACTTGGACGCATCGCCAAAGGCCGAGTACTGGTGCTTGCTCACGTAAAAGAGCTCGTCGAACAAAATCATGCGAAGTACAAAAGCTACGGCCTTGTAGGCGGGATTTTTTCCGCCGGCCTTGGGCAAAAAGATCGAGATCAAAAGGTCATCTTTGGCAGCATCCAATCGGTCGCGCGAGCAACTGAAAGCTTCTTTCAAAACTTCTCGCTTCTCATCATCGATGAGTGTCATCGCGTAGCTGAAGAGGGATCAACCCAGTATCAAGAGGTGATCACTAAAATTCGTAGCCACAATCCCGAACTTTGTATTCTAGGATTGACGGCGACACCCTACCGATTGGGTCTCGGCTGGATTTATGAACAGTCATTTTCAGGAGAAGTAAAGTCACGGGCCAAACGATTCTTCAAGAAGTGCGTTTTCGAGCTACCACTCTCCTACATGATTAAAAATGCCTTCCTCACACCACCGGTCAAAGTCGACATTCCTGTTACCTGTTACAACTTTTCCGAACTCACTGATAGCGATCGCCCCCACACGGACGACGAAATCGAAAACATTTTAAAGAAACAAAAGCGCCTTACGCCACTGATCATTAAAAACATTATCGACATTTCTGAGCGCTTCGACCGAAAAGGCGTGATGATTTTTAGTGCAAGTATCAGTCACGCGAAGGAAATTCTAGACTACCTCCCTGCCGGAGACGCACGACTTGTCATCGGCGAGACGGATCAAGGCGAGCGCGACAAGATCTTAAATGACTTCAAAGCTCGGAAGTTCAAATACCTTGTGAACGTTTCCGTTCTAACCACGGGGTTTGATGCCCCACACGTCGACGTGATTGCAATCTTAAGACCAACAGAATCCAACAGTCTTTATCAACAAATCGTGGGTCGCGGACTTCGCCTGAGCGAAGGAAAAAAAGATTGCTTCATTCTCGATTACGCAGGCGTTGATCACGATCTTTATTCTCCTGAAATTGACGAAAAGCGCCCAGCAAAAGACACCGTACCTGTGCGTGTGCAATGTCCCGTTTGTGACTTTGAAAATAACTTCTGGGGATATGCCATAGACGGCGAAGTCATCGAGCACTTTGGTCGAAGATGTCGAGGTCTCATGCGCGACGCTCACACCTTTGAGCTAAAGCCCTGCACCTTTCGCTTTAGATCTAAGATTTGTCACAAATGCGGAGCAGAAAACGATGTCGCCGCTCGCACTTGCGAAAATTGCAAAGTCGAAATCGTCGATGCCGACACAAAACTTAAACAGGCCAAGCTTTCAAAGTTCGCCCACGTGATGGCACCAGATCGCATCACGCTCGAAGAACGAAAAGACAAGAATGCGAATCCGTATTTGGAAATACGGTACTACGACGTCGATTCGAAGTATCTCAGTGAGACTTATTTTTTTAACAATCCGTCGGCGATCAAAAAATTCAACATAAACTTTCTTAGGTCGCACCTGAGGCGACCTGAAATGGCGATCGAACTGACATCGCCGACCCAGGCCATAAAATATCAAGCCCTTTACCGTGCGCCAGCTTTCATCATCGCCAGAAAACAGGATAAGTTCTGGAAGATCACCGAAAAGATTTTCTCAGAGGAACTCTAGAAGTACATATTGTCTCATTTTGAGATGTCGCAAAATGATTCTTTTGCATTCAAAATCCGGCCACGTAGACTAGGTCCATGCCTCCCAAAATGAAACGTTCTCCGATCTCCCTGCGCCTCGCTTTAATTTTTGTTACGACCATCCTGATGTTTCAAAACTGCGGACAAATGGAGGCACTGAAGTTTCAGTCGCCCTCATCGCAAGCCAATGGATCTTCGGCAACTGGGCAAAACCGCTTCTTTGCGGGCCTTGCGGCGTCTGAACCGATGGTCGTCTTTGATCGCGACGAAAAGGCCGCAGGGCTTTATGCGATCGGTGGCGCGGCCGGAATTGCCGGCGCTGTGTTTGATGGCCCAATCCACCCATGGCGCGACCACACGGGCGCGACCTATTTCAATCTCCCGCACAAACAAAACTACCGAGTGAAAATTTCGTCGTGGGACACGCCTTCGTCTTGGACCGTCGAACGAACTGCCATATTCGATTCGACCGTGAGCATTGCCGATAGCAGTGATCCAAACCGCTGGCACCACCGAAGAGGTTCTTGCGGGTCTTCGAATCATGAGTCGAACTATGACAATGGGTTTTGGATTTTCGGATTTTGGTCAACAGGTCGAACAGTTTATGGTGTCGCCCACCACGAATACTATACGTCGTGCAATCCAACCTATAACCAGAATACCAATCCACTTGGAAATCGCGGCTGGGTGAACTCCGTCATATCACTTAAGTCAACAGATGGCGGCGCTTCGTTTCTTCCAAAGTCGTATCGACCAACAGAAACCACAGGAATTTCGAACTCTGATCGCCTGGTCGTCATTCCACAACCAACGTCGAACAATCCAAACGGAAGTACGTTTGGTCACTACGGCTTCCTCCACCCGTCCAACATTGCAAAGGAAGGCGACTACTATTACGCCTTCGTCGACTATCGAGCGATTCAAGCTGCTGGTTCTGACGTGTTGCGAACTGGCGTCGTGATGCTTCGAACGAATTCCATCGACGCTTTGTCAAATTGGGAAGTTTTCAATTCTTTTGGAAGCTGGCAAAGCCAAAGAGGAACTTTCGCAGGCAATATGACCGGCGTGCAGCCAAAAGTATTTTTCGAACGCCTCGTAGATCCCTACAAAAATGTTCCACCGACGACCTTGATGGCGCAGTCGATCCACTTCCACGAGCCGACAAAACTTTGGCTACTTTTTGGCTTTAGCTTTGAACACGGAAGTCTGGTGATTACGGGAACTCGATCACTTTCATCACCGCAGTTTGACGGGCGTCCGCCGATGGCCATTTCAGGTACTGGCGACGCACACCCCTATCTTTCGATCGTCGATCACAACTCGCCGGATCTCAACTTCTCCACTATTAGCAATGCTGTGACGCTTTACTACGTGCACAACGCCGACCAATCGCCTTTCAACTACGGTCGCTTTTTGCGTCGCCGCTCGCTGACTCTTGACCCCGCTGCGATCATCACTGCCTTTGGTGCAGAAACACAGCCTGCCCCGACACCTGCTCCGGCACCCGTGACAAGCCCCAATCCACAACCAACATCCCGCTCTTTTGTTCTTGCGGGCACAGCCTTATACGAGCGATTGGCAAATACGCCAATGACGCTTTGTCAGTTTTCAAGCATGGACTCATTTAAAAATCTCACGGGTCAAACAACGCCGCCGCCGGCGCAAACAGAAATGCATTCCAGTATTTCCGCGCTTCCCAGCAATCTCATCTTCCGTGGACTTTGTGGCGGGCAATCGCTGGTCGGTTTATTTGCTGTCAATCAAGGGATCTACTATTCAAACGGTGCAGAATATTGCTACTTCCCTAGTATGGAACTCTATACTCAGCGAACCGGACTTACCGATCTTCCGGCTTCGGTATTTAGATTCCCTAAAGCACCGACGAACCTTCGATCCGCGGGTGCGTGTCAATGACTACTATTCGCGAAGAGAATTCAAAGTTTTCTTAAAGTCTTCAAAAGAAAGTGAAACGAGAAACGAAAGGTCATCTGCTTCAACAAGCAACTTAAGCGCTTCTGCTTTCTTTCCTTGATGAAAGCACACAAGTCCACGAATCGCTGCGATTGTGCTTTTGTTATATCGCTCTTCATCCTCGGAAGTCGATAGGCCCATTTCAATCTGTTCAGCAATATTCAGCGCACCCGCCAAATCACCTGACTTGATTTTCTGGTTCGCCAAATCCATCAAAAGAAAAATGCAGTTTGGCTTAAGTCGAAGACCGCGTTCGATGTATTCGAGAGCCATTTTCTCATCGCCATTTTTTCGCGACAAAGTGACAATTGACCGAACAAGAACGACATTCTGGGGATAACTTTCTAGCAATTGCACAAGGCTTTTGATCGTGCCGGGCAAATCAGTTTTCATCGTTT